>CANBES010000001.1 GCA_947367845.1 uncultured Clostridium sp.
CCTGTTGCTTCATCCATTAAATATAAATTTTGGTTTGAGGACATTAACTCTCCATCTATTATTAAGTATGGACTTACTTTTATTCCAATCTCTTGTGCCCAGTCTAATTCTTGCTTGTTTTGACTTGAAAATATTAGTTCTCCTTTTATTACTTCGAAACTATCTACATATTTTCTATTTGAGTTTTTTAAAACTGTATATATGTTTCCTTCTTCTTGAACCGAATCATATATTAATGCATTTTTTCCTGCATACAATGCTCCTTCTTCAAAGTTTCTATCTTCTGAAAGTCTTCCAGCCAAATATAATTCATATTCTTCTGCTACTGCTGATAATTCTGTTTTGAATTTCGCTTCTCCGTGCTCTTGCTATTGTTCCATTGTCTCCTGTTAGTGTTACTATTGTTACTCCTGCTAATATTAAAAGCACTATTATTGTGATTACTAGTGATATTAGTGTAATTCCTTTGTTTTTTTGTTGTTTCATTTTTTAACTCCCTTCTTTTGTTTTGTATATATATTTTATATGTTTTTTTAATTTATGTTAATAGGTATTACGCAAATTCTATTATCTTTCACCCCAATTTTAGCAGGAGTACCTTTCTTCAAATTACCATCCAAAATTTCTTCAGCAAGTCTATCTTCAAGCACACTTTGAATAGCTCTACGTAGTGGTCTTGCACCAAAGTTCTTATCAATTCCCTTGCTTGCAATCAATTCTTTTACAGTTGGTTCTAACTCTATTTTTATCTTCTGAGCTTCTAGTCTATTAATCACTTCTTTTAGCATAATATCAATAATTTGATTTACTTCATTGTCAGTTAATTTATGGAATACAATTATTTCGTCAATACGGTTAATAAATTCTGGGCGTAGTTCACGTTTTAATGTTTCCATTACTTGTTTTTTAGTTTCCTCATATTCTTTTTTGCTACTATCTTCTGTCTCACCAGCCTTGGTAAATCCTAATGTTTTTTTGTCTGTTATTAGTCTCGCACCAATATTTGATGTCATTATTATTACTGTGTTTTTAAAGTTGACTGTTCTTCCGTTTGAGTCTGTAAGTCTTCCGTCTTCTAGTATTTGAAGTAACATATTCATTACATCTGGATGTGCTTTTTCTATCTCGTCAAATAGGATTACTGAATATGGTTTTCTTCTTATTTTTTCTGTTAGTTGACCACCTTCATCAAATCCTACGTATCCAGGAGGTGAGCCTATTAATTTTGATACTGAGTGTGGTTCCATATATTCTGACATATCAACTCTTATCATTGAGTTTTCGTCTCCAAATAGTGTTTTTGCTAAAGCTTTTGATAGTTCTGTTTTTCCAACTCCTGTTGGTCCTAAAAATAAGAATGAACCTATTGGTCTGTTTGGGTCTTTTAGTCCAACTCTTCCTCTTCTTATTGCTTTTGCTACTGCTTCAACTGCTTCTTGTTGACCTACTACTATTTCATGTAAACTTTTTTCTAAGTTTTTTAGCTTTTCGTTTTCATCTTCTGTTATTTTCTTTGCTGGTATTCCTGTCCAACTTGCAATTACTTCTGCGATATTTTCTTCTGTTATGTTTGTAATTGCTTTTGTATTTTTATTTTTCCATTTTTTTAATTCTTTTTCATAATTTTCTTTTAACTCTTTTTGCTTGTCTCGTAATTGTGCTGCTTTTTCAAATTTTTGTATTCTAACAGCTTCTTCTTTGTTTTTTGCTACTTCTTCTATTTCTTCTTCAAGTTTTCTTAATTTTTCTGGCTCTGTATATAATTTCAATTTTGCTTTTGATGCCGCTTCGTCTATCAAATCTATTGCCTTATCTGGCAAGTACCTATCATTTATATATCTTATTGACATTTTAACAGCTGCCTCAATTGCTTGGTCAGTTATTTTAATATTGTGATGTGCTTCATATTTGTCTCTAATCCCCTGTAAAATCTTTATCGTATCTTTTGTACTTGGCTCATTAACAGTAACTGGGCTAAATCTTCTTTCCAATGCTGCATCCTTTTCAATATACTTTCTATACTCATTTAAAGTTGTAGCTCCTATTAATTGAATTTCTCCCCTTGCAAGTAATGGCTTCAAAATATTTGCTGCATCAATTGCTCCCTCTGCCGCCCCTGCACCAACTATTGTGTGGATTTCGTCAATAAATAGAATTATATCTTTTGCCTTTTTTACTTCATTTAAAGCCTTTTTAATTCTTTCTTCAAAATCTCCTCTATACTTACTGCCTGCAACCATTCCTGAAATATCCATAGTCACAACTCTTTTATCTTTTAATATCTCTGGAACATCACCTGCCACAATCTTTTGAGCCAATCCTTCAACCGCTGCTGTCTTACCAACCCCTGGCTCTCCTATCAAACAAGGATTATTTTTAGTTCTTCTTGATAATATTTGTATTACCCTTTCAATTTCTTCCTTTCTACCTATAATAGGGTCCAATTTTCCTTCTTCTGCTTTTTTAGTCAAATCTTCACCAAATTGATTTAATGTTGGTGTAGAATTAAAACTTCCTTTTCCTTTACTGCTTTTTCCTTTATCTTCATATTTTGTAGCATCTTCTCCCTCATTTATTACTTTTACTATTTCATTATATAGTTTTGGTATATTTACATCTAATTCTAATAAAATCCTTGTTGCTATACTATCCGCTTCTTTTATCATTCCTATCAAAAGATGTTCTGTCCCAATGTAATTAAAACCAAGCTTTTTCGCTTCAATAAAAGAATTCTCAATAACCCTTTTAGTTCTTGGCGTAAAACCAAAAGTTCCATCTATTGGAGCTTCATTACCCAACAGCTCTACAATCTTATCAATAATCATATCTGATGTAAGCCTCTGATTTTCCAAAACCTTACATGCAATTCCACTGCCTTCCTTAGAAAGTCCATATAAAATATGTTCTGTACCTATATAATTATGTCCTAGCTCCATAGCCACATTGCTAGCTATCTCAATAGCCTTTTTAGCCCTATTTGTAAATTTATAAGTCATAAAAACTCCTCCATTCTCTTCCTGCCACCAGGGACGCCAATGGTGCCAATGGGGACGGACCTCTTTGGCAGGTTCCTGCCATTAAGGACCGTCCCCATTGGCAGCATTGGCAATTCTTTTCTAAGCTTAGTTTTCTTCGTTTTTCTCACTTTTTGTCATATTTTCTAATTTTTTTACTACATCTTTTTGTTTTTCTAGTGGCACCCATGCAAAATAACTTGAAATGAATTCCCCATATTTAGTTACATCTTCCCCATGTTCTTCTTTTCTTTCCATATCTTACCTCTTTACTTTTATTTTATATTATATGTATTTACATTTTTTTGTATTTCTATACTTGTTTTATTCAAATATATAAGCGTTTTCTCTTACAGGATTTATGTTCTTGACATATTGAAAACTACTTATAAATATGTTATAATAAATTTAGTTGGTAAATTTAAGGAGGATTTATTTTATGTGGTATATTTGGCTAATTATGGCAGGAATATTTTTAATAGCAGAAATTATAACTGTAGGTTTTTTAATTTTTTGGCTATCAATTGGCTCGCTATTTGCTATGATTACAAGCCTTTTTACAGATAACCTTGTTATTCAAACAGCGGTATTTGTAGTATCTTCTACAATACTGATTTTTGCGACAAAACCTTTTGTCAAAAAATTTGCTACAAATAAAAATCCTATCAAAACGAATGTGTACTCTATTATAGGAAAAAATGGAATAGTAACACAAGACATCAACCCTATTGAAGCTGTTGGGCAAATCAAAATTTCTGGTGAAGTTTGGTCTGCTATCAGCCAAGATAATCAAATCATTCCAAAAGATACTAGAATAAGAGTTCTTGAAATAAAGGGTGTAAAGGCAATTGTTGAACCTGTTTTAAATAACCAATAAATTTAATATATAATAAAAGGAGGATTTATTATGTGGTTTTTATTAGTATTACTTGTTATTATTTTAATAATAGCAGCTACATCAATTAAAATCGTTAAACAATCTGAGGTTTATATCATAGAAAGATTAGGTAAGTTCTATAAAGTAGCAGACGCTGGACTTACAATTATCATTCCTTTCTTTGATCACGTTAGAAGTGTTGTTAGTTTAAAACAACAAACTATGGACGTTCCACCTCAAGGAGTTATTACTAAAGATAATGTTACAATTACAATAGACACTGTTGTTTTCTATCAAATAACAGATCCAGCAAAAGCGGTTTATGAAATTCAAAGTTTAAAGAAAGGTATTGAATATCTTGCAATTACAACAATTCGTGATATCATTGGTAAAATGGACTTAGATGAAACATTTAGTTCTAGAGATGGTATCAACAATAAATTAAGAGTTGTTTTAGATGAAGCTACTGATAGATGGGGATGTAAAATTGATAGAGTTGAAATTAAGGATATTACACCACCTGCTGATATCAGAGATGCAATGGAAAAAGAAATGAATGCAGAAAGAAATAAAAGAGCTTTAATTCTTGAATCTGAAGCACAAAGACAATCTGCCATCACTATTGCAGAAGGTAGAAAACAAGCTGCAATTCTAGAGGCTGAAGCTGACAAAGAAGCTCAAATAAGAAGAGCTGATGGTGAGGCTCAAGCTATAAAAGCTGTTGCAGAAGCTAAGGCTAAGGAAATCAAAATGGTTTATGAAGCTATGAAAAGTGCAGCTCCTGATGATAAATTAGTACAATTAAAATCTTTAGAAGCCTTAGAAGAAGTTGCGAAAGGTGAAGCAAATAAAGTCTTTATTCCTTTTGAAGCTACTAGTGCTTTAAGTAGCTTAGGTGCTATAAAAGAAGTTTTAAAAGATGATAAGAAGAAATAAACTTTTTGGGACATACCAAAAAAGTTTTGAATAAAATTTTAGACGGAGCAATTTGCTCCGCCTTTTATTCTTTCCATTTTATTGCTCTTAATCCATAAGTACATTTCCATGGTGCACCTGTTAGAGTTCCATCATTTTTCTTATCAATAATAATTTCTGCTAAATTATCTGCATTATCAAATGCACCACCATTAATAGATTGTATAGTAGATGGTATTTCTATCTTTTTGGTTTTTGCAAGATATAATATTGCATCTTCTATTTTTTTCACTTTTTTTGGTAATTTTACATTTTCTGCTACTATACACATTAATGAATTCATTTTTATTGTTTCTACTGTTTCTGGTATCTGAACATTTGCTAAAGATGGCTTTACCCAGTATAGTTCCTTTTCGTCTTTACTTAATAGATATTCATTATTAATAGATTTAAATTTTAAATTTTCACTAGATACTTCGATGTTTCTCACTTTTACATATGACTGTTGAAAAAATCTATTAACATTCTTTGGTAGAAGCAAATAATCAATTTCAGGAAAAGTTCCCCAGCCATTTGTATCGTCTCCAGTATAGCTTTCTGCTAATGTAATACTTCTATATACACTACTACCTGTACAAAATGCTCCTCTTCGTATATTTTCGACTCCTTCTTTTAATATCACATCTCCTTTGTCAAATATTCTATATAACACCTTTCCATCATGACTATATAAATTGTTTTTATCATCTGTTATAAAATACTTATTGTTTGGATCTACTGTTATTTTTGATAATTTATTGTTTTCAAAAGTTAAGTCTCCTATTTGTTGAACATTAGCTGGTATATTAATTTCTGCTAGTAAACTACATGTTTTAAAAGCTCCTCCTTTTATAGATGTAACAGTATGTTCAATATTTATGCTTGTGCAACTAGCAATTGCCATTATTAGTGTCTGCATATTTTTATTATATAAAATACCACCTTTGAAAGTATAATAATCATTTTCAGAAGTATCAATTTCTTTTAGTGAGTAAATATTTAGTGCTAAATCTTCTATATTTTCTAGATTTTTAGGAAATTTGAGATTTACTATTGCTGTGTCATTCAAAGAGCTCCTTTGTAAAGTTTTTAGTTCTTTTGATAATTCTATTTGCTTTAAGTTTGAACACCCATAAAATGTAAGTGTTTTTATTGTGGTTAGATTTTCTGGTAATTTTACATTATCTAATTTATAACAATATCTAAAACACTCGCTTCCTATATCAATTATGCTATCTGGTAATGTTATTGCTTGTAAGTTTGCACAATTATAAAAAGCTCTATCACATATCCTTTCTAGACCATTATTTATTTCAACTTTTTCTATGTCTTTATTATTCGAGAATGCATTTCTTGCAATTTCTTTTACTGTTCCTGGTATTACTATCGTTCGTAACCCTTCTAAATTTGAAAATGCTCCTTCTCCTATTTTTGTTACAGATTGTGGTATTATTATTGAACCTGTTGCTTCGTCCATTAGTCCTAGATTATCTCCTGCTGACATTAGTTCTCCGTCTATTATTATATATGGACTTACTTTTATTCCTATTTCTTGTGCCCATTTTTCCTCTTTTTCATTTTGAGAAAAATAATATAATTCTCCTTTTATTACCTCAAAATTATCTACATATTTTTTGCTTGAATTTTTTAATACTGTATATATATTTCCTTCTTCTTGCACTGAGTCATATATTAGTGCATTTTTTCCTGCATATAATGCACCTTTTTCAAAACTTCTATCTTTTGATAGCCTTTCAGTTAAGTATAAATCATATTCTTCTGCTACTGATGATATTTCTGTTTTGAATTTTGCCTCTCCTGCTTTTCCTATTATCCCATTGTCTCCTGTTAATGTTGCTATTGTTACTCCGTGCTAGTATTAATAATACAATTATCGTTATTACTAGACTTATTAATGTTATTCCTTTTATTTTCTTGTCTCGCATTTCTCTTTCTCCTTTGTTTTTCTTAGTGTTATTTTATCATTCGCAAAAGAATTACGTCAATAAGTGATACAATAATGCAAAAATATTTTAGTTGACAAAAGGTGGACAAAACCGTATTTGGGTATATGTCCACCTCTATTATTTTTATTATTATACTTTCTTAAAAAGCAGTATTATCAACTATTTCATAGCTTCTTCTACTGAAGCAGTATGTATTGAATTTGAGCTGTTCTGAAGGCTGTTTGTGTCTTACTGGTTACTTACTTAGGAGATTTCTTATGATTTTATATGTGTTCTATTATATTTGAATATTTTGCAAATTAAGTTTATGTATATCTTTATTGGATATTTAAAATATTTTTCAAAAAAGTGTTGACATACGTATTAATACGTAGTATAATATTAAGCAGAAAGGAGGATAATAAATGCACAGTAAACAACTTGTCAAATTGCTAAGGCAAAATGGTTGGCAAGAAGTTTCTCAAAATGGTTCTCACTTAAAAATGAGAAAACGGAACTCAAACCGAAATTGTTCCTATACATAATAGAGACATTCCAATCGGAACTGCTGAAGCGATACTTAAAAGGGCCGGGCTAAAATAATTAGCCCTTCCCTAAAAAACAATATACTTTTCAGCATATTAAGGAGAATGCTTTAATTTTATATTTTATTTATAGTGTTTGTTTGCTATGCATTTTTTCTTCTTTCTATCTTATAAATTGGAGGTATAATAATGAAAAATCAATTAACTGTTTTTCCTGCTATATTTACTTTTGACGGTGAATATTATAACGTTGACTTTATTGATTTAAAAGGATGTTCAACTTTTGGAGACAGTATACAAAATGTTTATAAAATGGCTCAAGATGCTATGGGATTATTTTTAGACAATTTAATAAACTTCCCAAAACCTACTATGGATTTTTCTAATATTAACTTGAAAAAAAACCAATTCATTTCATTCATAAGTATTGATATGGATGAATATCGAAAAAAATTTAATAACAAATCCATTAAAAAGACATTAACAATACCAGAATGGTTAAATTATTTAGCAGAAAAAAACAATATTAATTTTTCTCAAGCTTTACAGGAAGCATTAAAAGAAAAGTTAGATATTGACTAATATAACTACGTATTGTATAATATATATTAATAAACAAAACGCATTTATTATCCTTTAAAAGGAGAAAAAAATAGATTAGTATTTATTTCATACTAATCTATTTTTATTTTATTTCATTGCTTCCTCAACGGCAACAGCCACTGCAACTGACGCTCCAACCATTGGGTTGTTACCCATACCGATTAATCCCATCATTTCAACATGTGCTGGAACTGATGAAGAACCTGCAAATTGTGCATCTGAGTGCATTCTTCCCATTGTATCTGTCATACCATAAGAAGCTGGACCAGCTGCCATATTGTCTGGGTGTAATGTTCTACCTGTTCCACCACCTGATGCAACTGAGAAGTATTTTTTATTTTCTGCTAATCTTTCTTTTTTATATGTTCCTGCTACTGGATGTTGGAATCTTGTTGGGTTTGTTGAGTTTCCTGTGATAGATACGTCAACATCTTCCATCCACATTATAGCAACACCTTCTCTAACGTCATTTGCTCCATAGCATCTAACTTTTGCTCTTTCTCCGTCTGAGTATGGTATTTCTTCAACTACTTTTACTTTTCCTGTAAAGAAGTCAAAATCTGTTTTTACATATGTAAATCCATTTATTCTTGATATAACTTGTGCTGCGTCTTTTCCAAGTCCATTTAAGATAACTCTTAATGGTTCTTTTCTTACTTTATTTGCTGATTTTGCTATACCGATAGCTCCTTCAGCTGCTGCAAAGCTTTCGTGTCCTGCTAAGAATGCAAAACATTTTGTGTCTTCTGATAATAGCATAGATGCTAGGTTTCCATGTCCTAATCCTACTTTTCTATCATCTGCAACAGAACCTGGGATACAGAATGCTTGTAATCCTTCTCCTATTGCTTTTGCTGCGTCTGCTGCTTTTACACAACCTTTTTTTACAGCTATTGCTGCTCCTAATGTATATGCCCAAGCTGCGTTTTCAAAACAGATTGGTTGAACTCCTTTTACTATTTCGTATGGATTAAACCCTTTGTCTGTACATATTTTTAATGCTTCTTCAAAATCTTTTATTCCGTATTTTTCCATTACTGGTTTAATTTGATCTATTCTTCTTTCATAACTTTCAAATGTTACTGCCATTTTTTATTCCTCCTAATTTTAATTTTTATTGTAGATGTGTCCCAAAATGGACAAAATGTCCAAAAGGAAACGTCCCCAAATGTCCCAAATGTCCTATTGTTTTCTTGGGTCTATTTTTTTAACAGCCTCATCAAATCTTCCATATGTTCCAGAAGCCTTTTCAATAGCTTCTGTTGGTTCGATTCCTGCTTTGATATTATCCATCATTTTTCCTAAATGAACATATTTATAACCAATAATTTGGTCATCTTTATCTAACCCAATTTCAACTATGTATCCTTCTGCAAGATTTAAATATCTAGGTCCTTTAAGAGTACTTGAGTAAATTGTTCCTACTTGGCTTGTGTGTCCTTTTCCTAAGTCTTCAAGTCCTGCTCCTACTGGTAATCCACCTTCTGAGAAAGCTGTTTGTGTTCTTCCATATACTATTTGTAAGAATAATTCTCTCATAGCTGTGTTTATAGCGTCACATACTAAGTCTGTGTTTAGTGCTTCTAATATTGTTTTTCCTGTTAGGATTTCTCCTGCCATAGCTGCTGAGTGTGTCATTCCTGAACATCCTATTGTTTCTATTAATGCTTCTTGGATTATTCCGTCTTTTACGTTTAGTGTTAGTTTACATGCTCCTTGTTGTGGTGCACACCAACCTATACCGTGTGTTAATCCTGATATGTCTTTTACATCTTTTGCTTTTACCCATTTTCCTTCTTCTGGAATTGGTGCTGGTCCGTGGTCTACTCCTTTACGAACTGTGCACATTTCTTCTAATTCTTTTGAATAAATCATTTTTCTTGCTCCTTTCAATTTCTTAGTTTTTAGTTCTTTTATTTTTTCTTTTAGGTTAATTCTGGATTGACCTAAATCTAATAACATAATTGTTAGGTGGACATTTTGTTTCCACCTGTCTTCTTTATTATTGAAAACAATACTAACTTGTTTTATTTTAGCTTTATTGTTCTTTCATGCTTTTAAGTTCTTCTTCTGATAGTAATATTTGATTTTTCTTTTTTCTTTGTGGTTTCTTTTCTTCTTTTTGTTTTGTTTCTATTTCATTATGCTGTCTTTCCACATTTTTCATCGCTTCATTTTCTTCTGTTGTGTTATATGCTACTATGTTTCCAACATCTCTTATATATATTCTATCTTGATATGTATCTATTTTTGTTTGATTGTTGTTTGCTTCAATTCCGTGCAATGTATCTATTTAAAATTTGCTTTTCTTTACTGCTTACTTGTTCTGGTCCTATCTTTAAATATTGATATCTCCATATTATATGTCTTTCATAATTATCAAATTGACCACTTAATAAATCGTCATATTTGTATTCTACTTTAAAGTTTAGGTCTTCTATTGACATAGTCAGGTTAGACCACAATGGGTCTAAACCTGTTTCTCTAAATTCATTTCTTAGTTCTTTTATTTGGTCATATATGATTTTTACAAATTCAACATATTCGTTTTCGTCAAGATTAAATTTATTAGGTATTTCATATACGTTTACTGGTTTCTTTTTCAGTATTCCTTTTGGAATATAATAAAAGTATAACTCGCCAGTTTGTTCTCCATTTGCTTTATCAACAACTGAAGCATATAGATATAATTGATTCCATTTTTCTGGGATCATATAAAAGATTTTCGTTTGTATATCTTCATATATTTTTCTTATTTTCTTTGTATGATGTAACATATTATTTTATTCCTTATCTAATAAACTTGTTCCTGTCATTTCTGCTGGTTGTTTTAAATTCATTAAATCAAGCATTGTTGGTGCTAAATCTGCTAATTTCCCACCTTCTTTTAGTTTAAGTTTTTCATCTGATGTTACTAAAATTAGTGGTACTGGATTTGTTGTATGAGCTGTGTGTGGTTCTCCTGTTTTGTAGTCTATCATTTGCTCTGCATTTCCATGATCAGCTGTAATTAGCATATTTCCTTGTTTTTCTTCTACTAATGCAACTACTTTTCCTACACATTCATCTACTGCTTCTACTGCTTTAACTGCAGCGGTTAAGCTTCCTGTATGTCCTACCATGTCTGTGTTTGCGTAGTTTAAAATTATTGCATCATATTTATCAGATTTTATTGCTTCTAATACTTTTTCTGTTACTTCATATGCACTCATTTCTGGCTTTTGGTCATATGTTTCTACTTTTGGCGATGGTACTAATATTCTGTCTTCTCCTTCATATTGTTTTTCTTCTCCACCATTAAAGAAGAATGTAACGTGTGCATATTTTTCTGTTTCAGCTATTCTTAGTTGTGTATATCCTTTTTCGCTTATATATTCTCCAAATGTATTTGCTAGTGGCTCTTTTTTGAATGCAATGTGAACATTTGGCATTGTTTCATCATAATTTGTAAAACATACAAAGTATAAGTTTAAATCTTTTTTGGTTTCAAATCCGTCAAAATTTGGATCTACTAATGCTCTTGTTATTTCTCTTGCTCTGTCTGGTCTAAAGTTAAAGAATATTACTGAGTCGTTTTCTTCTATTTTTGCTATTGGTTCTTTTCCATTGCAAATTATTGTTGGTTCTATAAATTCATCAAATACTTCTTTTTGGTATGAGTCTTCAATTGCTTTTATACTACTTCCAGCTTTGTTTCCTTCTCCTTTTACTAAAGCATCATAACATTTTTTAACTCTTTCCCATCTCTTGTCTCTATCCATTGCATAAAATCTTCCTGAAATTGATGCTATCTTTCCAACTTTTTTCTCTGCCATTTTCTCTTCTAGTTTCATTACATAGCTTTCAGCTGATGCTGGTGGTGTGTCTCTTCCGTCTAAGAAACAGTGTACATATACATCTTCAAAATCTCTTCTTTTTGCCATTTCTAATAGACCATATAAATGTCTATTGTGGCTATGAACTCCACCGTCTGATACTAATCCTAGTATGTGTAGTTTCGAATTGTTTTTCTTGCAGTTTTCAATTGCTGCTATAAATTCTGGGTTTGTAAAAAAGTCTCCATCTTCTATTGATTTTGTTATTCTTGTTAGTTCTTGATATACTATTCTTCCTGCACCTATGTTTGTGTGACCAACTTCTGAATTTCCCATTTGTCCGTCTGGTAATCCTACTGCTAATCCACTTGTGTTTATATCTACTGTTTTATATTTTTTCATTAGTTTATCTATATTAGGTGTTTTGGCTAATTTGATTGCATTTCCGTCTTCATTTTTGTTGTCTCCAAATCCGTCTAATATCATTAGCATTGTTAGTTTGTCTTTCATTTTTTCCCCATCCTTTTTACTACTTTTAATTTGGAAAAGAATAGTTATATTGCTAGGCAAATTTAATTTAAAATATCGAAGGTGTACGTTTGTACATCGAGTTTTTTTAATTAAATTTAACGACGCAAGATGACCATTATTTTTCAAATTTAATTATTTTGCTGAATTCGTCAGCTTTTAAGCTAGCTCCCCCTACTAAGCCACCATCTATGTCTGACATTTCGAATAATTCTTTTGCATTTGAGCTTTTTACGCTTCCGCCATATTGTATTATAACTCTTGAGGCTGTCTCTTGTCCATAGATTTCTTCTATTTTCTTTCTAATTTCTTTTACACTATTATTAGCATCTTCGCTTGTTGCTGTTTTTCCTGTTCCAATTGCCCATATTGGCTCGTAAGCAATTATTGTACTCTCAACTTGTTCATTTGTCAAGCCTTCTAATGCTAATTCTGTTTGTTTTGTTATTATTTCTGCTGTTTTTCCTGCTTCTCTTTCTTCTAGTGTTTCTCCTACACATACTATTGGTTTTAAGCCATTTGCAAATGCTGCTTTTATTTTTTTGTTTACTGTTTCGTCTGTTTCGTTAAAATATTGTCTTCTCTCTGAGTGTCCTATTATTACATATTCTACATTTATTGATTTTAACATTTTTGCTGATATTTCACCTGTGTATGCTCCACTTTCTTCAAAGTGCATGTTTTGTGCTCCTATTTTGATGTTTGTTCCTTGTGCTGTTAATAGTGCATAAAATAAGTCTGTGTATGGTACACATAGTATTACTTCATTTTCTGTGTCTTTAACTAATGGTGTTAGGTCTTCTATAAATTTTATTGCTTCATTTGGAAGCATATTCATTTTCCAGTTTCCTGCAATTACTTTTTTTCTCATATTAATATTTCTCCTTTTCTCATATTATTTTTTTATCTTGTATTATACATTTATGCATTCTCTTATTTGTTTTTTCACTACTTCTATTAATTGTTTTTGAGATGATTCTGTATAATCATTTACAAATATATAATCAAATTGATTTTGTAAATCTTTATCTTTTGAAAATTTTTCTATATGCTCTTTCATTTCTTGTATTCTTTTTTCTTCTATATCTTTTGGTAATTCTCTTTTTTTCAATTCTAATTTTGCTCTTTCAAAATCAGATGGAATCATATATATTGAGAATACATCTTTTGCATTTTTTTTGAATTCACAAATTGTACTATAATGTACTTCTGTCACTTGATTTTCTTGAGAATTTAGGTCTTTATTTTTGTATGCATATTTTGAACCTAGAAATTCAAAGTCCACCACTATTTCATTTTTTGTTTTTAGTTCTTCAAATTGCTCATTTGTTACAAATTCTTTGTCAATTCCATTTGTTTCATTTTTTCTTTTTGCTCTTGTTGTCACAATTATTAAGTTTTTTAATCCTAATTCTTTAACAATTACATTTTTAAAAAATGATTTCCCTGTTCCTGTTATTCCTGATAGCGTTATAATCATATTTTCATACCCTTCTACATATTAAAATTCCTATTTTGTAATGCTCTTTTCTTCTTTTTTATTATATATTTCTTCCATTTTTGTAAATATTGGTTCATAATTATAATTATTTGGAAATTTTGTTTTTCCATTCTTTATTAATTCAAAGCATTTTTCTTTTTTCACCCAATATATTTTATCGATTTCTTCTTTTTGAATCTTTACATCTGATTTATTTCTTTTCAAACAGTAAAAATCAATTAAAAAATTTCTATTCTTTCCTGAACTTTCAAATACTAATGGACAACTATTTGCAGTTAATCTTTTTACATTAATGGCTTCTTCCAATCCGAATTCCCAACTCTTCTTTTAGTTCTCTTATCATTGCCTGTGTTGGTGTCTCTTTACCATCAATATGACCTGAACACAAATCTAATTTTCCTGGCGTAAGACCTTTACTTACACGTTTCTCAATAAGTATTTCGTCTCTTTCATTGATCACAAAACAACTTACACCTTTTAGCCATTCATTGTCTTCTATCTCTTTTTCTTGACTTTGTGCTATTATTCTTTTTAGTTTTCCATTTTTATCATAGACTCTATATTGAGTTTCATTTTCTTTTACTTTTGGTTTATATATTCGTTTCACTATTCTCACATCTTCTTTTATTATTTATTTAATAGACATTCTATTCCTGGTAGTTTTTTACCTTCTAAGAATTCTAGTGATGCTCCACCACCTGTTGAAATATGTGTCATTTTGTCAGCTAGTCCTGCTTTTTTTACAGCTGCTGCTGAGTCTCCACCACCAATTATTGTTGTTGCATCCATTTCAGATAATACTTTTGCAATTGTGTTTGTTCCAATTGCAAATTGTTCAAATTCTGATAGTCCTAGTGGTCCATTCCATACTACTGTTTTTGCTTTTTTGATTTCTTCTGAGAACATTGCTATTGTTTTTTCTCCAATGTCAAATCCTTCCCAGTCTGCTGGTATTTCTGTCCAAGGTACTGTTTTGCTTTCTGTGTCTGGTTTAAATTCTTTTCCAACTTTTGTATCTACTGGAAGCATTAATTTTACACCTTTTGCTTTTGCTTTTTCCATTAGTTCTTTTGCTAATTCTAATTTATCTAGTTCACAAAGTGAATTTCCAACTTCATATCCTTGTGCCTTAAAGAATGTATATGCCATTCCTCCACCTATTATTAATGTGTCTACTTTTTCTAATAAGCTGTCTATTACCCCTATTTTGTCTGATACTTTCGCTCCACCTAATATTGCTACAAATGGTCTTTCAGGGTTTGTTACAGCATTTCCTAAGAATTTCAATTCTTTTTCTATTAGTAGTCCTGATACTGCTGGCAAATATTGTGCTACACCTGCTGTTGATGCATGTGCTCTGTGTACTGCTCCAAATGCGTCACTTACATATATTTCCGCCATATTTGCTAATTTTTTTGCAAATTCTGGGTCATTGTCTGTTTCTTCTCTATGAAATCTTACATTTTCTAATAACATTATTTGCCCTGGTTGTAGGTTTTCTGCTTTTTCGTTAGCATCTTCTCCTACTACGTCTTTTGCCATTATTACTTCTGTTCCTAATAGTTTTGATAATTCTTTTGCCACTGGTGCTAGTGAAAATTCTGGTTTGAATTCTCCTTTTGGTCTTCCTAAGTGTGAACATAGTATTATTGCGCAGTTTTTCTCCATTAGGTATTTTATTGTTGGTGTTGCTGCTACTATTCTTGTGTTGTCTGTTATATTCTTGTTTTCGTCCATTGGTACGTTAAAGTCACATCTTACTAGTACTTTTTTCCCTGTTAACTCAATGTCCTTTATTGTTTTTTTATTCATTTTTGTTTCCTCCTTGTTTTTGTTTTGTCTTAGTATTTGCTTGTTTTTTCTTTTTTATTAAGACATTCCTATTTTATCGCAAAAAAGAACACTTTTCAAGTGTCCTTTTAATATTTTTTCCTTTTTAAAAATTAAAGCGAGTTCTATCTACTTCGTAATTATTTGTAATTTCATCTTGTGTTAATGCTCTATCATAAATTCTAGCACTATACACATTGACATTAGATAGTTCATTAACAGGCAAACCGTTTGGTTCCGGATTTCCTCCAATAAGCATGGGAACATTATATGTTGGATTTCCTATTTTTCCTGAAACAGATTCTGATGCTTTCAATTCTCCATTAATATATAACTTTAAGTTTTCTCCGTCATATGTTTGGCTAATTGTATATATTTGATTTGTTTTTAGTGCTTCGCTTGCTCTTGCCTCTATATATTGGCCAATCCATATACTTGCCCTTGCTATTCCATTAGTTAAATAAATTCCAAATCCTCCCTCTTGCCAGTTTCCAATTATATCTGCATTTCCTGTTTGTATGCTTTTTAACATAACAGTTGTCTCTACTGTTATTGTATCTTTGTCAACATATTGTCCTAATTCTACCCAATCATCTTGTCCATCTAATGACAGATTATCTTTGTTCCATATTGCTCCTGTTATAGTTCCATTCTTGCCTCCTCTAGCTAAATTTTTCCAAGTATTTGTTGTTCCGCTATGATTTTCATCACCATAACCTGTATTGTTTATACCGTCTAAATGTAATATTAATTCTTTTCCAGCATAGTCATCTTCCCAACCTAAAATCTCATCATAATTAATTGTATAATTAGTATTCTTTGAAACAAAACTATCTTTACCTATACTCTCACTATACCCTTTATCTTCAATCATTTTTTTCAATTCTAACTTTGTTGGTTTCTTTCCTGTTTTTATCTTTTCATTATACAAATCAGCTTCTATCTTCTCTATAATGCTTTCTTTCTCGGCTTCTGCAGAACTCGATTCTGCTTCTTTTAATATTCCTTTTTTATCAGTTATAGAACCTATTGTTATACTTGCTAAAATCAATAATACTATAATTGTTATTGCTAATGCTATTAGAGTTACACCTTTATTACTTTTCATTTGTATTCCTCCTAAATTTTATTTATAATATTAAGCACTTTTATTTTATATGAAAAAAGAATACTTTGCAAGTATTCTTTGATATTTTTTGTCATTCCCCTATTTTATTACGGTTGCCATTTTATCGCTCTTAATCCATAGGGATTTGTTTTCTTTTTATAATTTAACCACTATATGGTCTTGTTCTGCTTTGTAGCAAGTCGCTTCAACAATGTCATTTTCAATTCCGCTTCCAGTAACCTGACTTTCATCTTTCAACAAATAAGCTTGCACATAATTCTTAGTATGCCCTTTATACACTCCGTCTTTTTCTTCTTCAAAAAGAACTTGAACAGTCTGTCCCACATAAGCTTCGTTGTATTCCTTCTCATTTATATTTGACAATTCTATCAGCTTTTGACTTCTTTGTTCTTTTTTATTTCCGTCAATTTGCTCTTTCATATCAGCCGCCTTCGTTCCTTTTCTTGGCGAATACTTAAAAATATGCATTTTATAAAATTTTATTTCCTTTAAAAATTGATATGTCTTTTCAAATTCTTCTTCTGTCTCTCCTGGAAATCCTACAATTATATCTGTTGTTAATACTACATCATCATAATTTTCTCTTAATATTGATACTATTTCCTTAAATTGCTCAGTTGTATATCTTCTATTCATTCTTTTTAAAGTTTCATCACATCCGCTTTGTAGTGATAAGTGGAAGTGATGACATATTTTTTCTAGCTTTGTTAGTCTTTTCATGAATTCTTCATTTATCAATAATGGTTCTATTGACCCTAGACGAATTCTTTCTATTCCTTTTATTTTGTTTATTTCTTCTAATAAGTCAATTAATCTATATTCTTGTTCTTTAAAGTCCTTTCCATATGATGCTACGTGTATTCCTGTTATTACTACTTCTTTTATTCCTTCTTTTGCGATTTGTTCTATCTCAGCTATTATACTTTCTGGTTTTCTGCTTCTTACTCTTCCACGTGCATATGGAATTATACAATATGAGCAAAATCTATCACAGCCGTCTTGTACTTTTATTACAGCTCTTGTTTTTTCTGTATATGTTACTGTTCCAAAATCCACAAATTCCTTTTTGTACATAACATCTGAACAACTCAAAGAATTTGCAGTTGTTTCTGCAAATTCTTCTACATATTTTACTATTTCTTTTTTCTCGTTATTTCCTAGTATTATATCTATTTCTTCTATTTTTTCTAATTCTTTTTTTGCTACCTGTGCATAGCAACCACATGCAACTACAATGGCTTGGTCGTTTATTTCTTTTACTCTACGAAGCATTTGTCTTGATTTTCTGTCTGACATATTTGTTACTGTACATGTATTTATTACATATATATCAGCCTTTTCATGTTGATTTACAATTTCGTATCCTTTTTCTATAAACTTTTGTGTCATTGCGTTTGTTTCGTATTGGTTTACTTTGCAACCGCAATGTAAATAGAGCAACGCTTTTTTTCTTTTTATTTTCTTTGTTTTCCATATTATTACTGCCTTTCAACGATTTTTATTTTTAAAATTTTTCCCATATTCTTTGATTTTCCCAATTGAAAGCATCATTTAAACCTATTCTATATACTTTTATTGTATAGTTGTTTAATACCTTCATTATTATTTTATCACAAAAATTAAGGTTACTTTCTATTTTATTCAAAATTCTTTGTTTTTTATCATTTTTTCTCATAAATATCCCTCCTATATTTGAATGATATTTAGAGATATCTCTTATTCTATTTTACCATATTATGTAATATAAAATAACTATTCTAGGTGTTAGGTATTATCTTCTGCTTTCATTGGTATTACTTAATTACAAAATTCGACAAAGTTCGACTTTTGTTTTTATTTTAAATCTTTTACCAACTCATCTATATAATCTGCCTCTTCATTTTTTGATACAATACTACAATTATCAATATATTTTTCTTTTTCATCTAGATATAATCTTAGTCCATCGTAGTCCTTTCGTTCCATATACCACTTAACTTTTTTTATTATTTCCTTACATAATTTTAATTCTTCCATATAATCACCACTTGAATTATAGCAAAAATACCTTAAACCTGCAATAGTTATAGCAAATGTATCTTAAATCAAAAAGAGTTAAAATATACATAGGTTCATTGTAAAATAGATGTCAGAAAGGAAGGTGAGAAACTTGATATATGTAAGAATAAAAGAAATACTAAAAGAAGAAAAGAAAAGTAAATATTGGTTTGTAAAACAAATGGAAGGAGGTTATCAAGCACTCAGTCACTTAATGGATAATGAGACATCTGGTATTCATTTTGAAACATTAGAAAAGGCTTGTAATGTTTTAAATCGTGAACCTGGAGAAATTTTAGTTTATAAAAGAAAAAAGGAGAAATCTAGAAAATGAGTAAATTAATGAAGCAATATAATGAACTAAAAAAAGAAGATGCATCTTCCATTTATTTGTTTAGAGTAGGTATTTTCTATAACATTTTAAATGAAGATGCAAAGTTAATCAATGAGAAGCTAGGGCTTAAAATAACCGACTTGGGACCTTCTATTTTCAAGTGTGGTTTCCCCGTTTCTCAATTAGATAAATATATCATACTACTAAATAAATTAAAAATAAAGTATAAAGTAATAGATAATTTACCTAATTCAAATGTTAATGATTATATGAAAAATATCGAAATAAAAAAAGTATTAAATAAAATTACTGATTTAGATATGAATAATACTACTTTCCAACAAGCATTTAATATATTATTAGATATAAAAAACAAATTAGAAAAATTACAATAAGAGGAGAATTTATCTCCTCTATATTATTTCAATTTTTGATTAATTATTCTTTGAATTGCATCTGGATCGTAACCTGCTGCTTTTAATTTCTGTTTTCTAGTTTCTCCTGTTCCCCATCCATCAAAATTTGGCTTATTTATTATATCATTTGCAATCTCTTCATTTGACTTTTTATTTGAATTTGTTGCTGTATTATTTGTATTATTAGAATTAGATCCATAACCTACTAAATCTTTAGTATATACCCATGAATATAATTCTTTTAATAATACTTTGCCATTTCCAACTTGCATAATTGTATAATTTCTATTTTTATAGCAATTAGGAATTTTTTGACCAGTAGCATAATTAGTAGCATTTGCTGATAATGTTACTTTACTTCCAACTGTGATTGAAGGTGCTACATTTGTATTATTATTTTGTGCTTGTGAATTTGCTGAAGAAACAATGCAAGAATCATTTACCCATCCTATATTACCATTATTAAGTAAATATGGGTTTCTTGCTCCTGGTATAATTCTTGTAATCATTCCACTTTTAACTGCTGGATTTAATTTTTTAGTAGATGATGAAGAAGTATAAACACCATTTATTGTAACTACATCTCCTACATTTCTTCCAGTATTATTATTAGATTCATTTACTACAATATTAGGTGTACCTGTTGCTTGTTCTCCTGTTAATTCTCTATATTCTTCTCTAATCATATTGTAGAATCTTTCTAATCCCATATCTAGAGTTCTATGAGGACAATATTTACCACTTCTATTCTGATGTGTTCCTATTGTATGTCTTGCATCTGTTATATTATCTAAATTCCATCCATATTGTTTCATTAAATAAGCTATTCTTTCTGCAGCATTTCTTTCTGCTTTTTCAAATCTCTCTCCACCAGATTTTGAATAACATATTTCAATTCCTATTGTTTTCATGTTACCAAACCCATGTCCATCTCCAGAGTGCCAAGCATTTCTATTATGTTCAATTCCTTGTACTGTTCTATAATCGTCTATTGCTTCGTGAAAAGAAACTTGGTTATTATTATTTATCATATATGATATTTCACTCATTGCTGAAGCATCATTTGCTGTATTATGAATTGATATTCCTTCTGGTTTCATAGAATAAGGACATTTTCTGCCATATTTACTTTCTGGCATTACTACTTTTGTTACTAACATTATTCTACACCTCCCTGATAAAATTCATCAGTTTCTTTTACTTCTCCAATTCCTTCTTCTTTTTCATCAACTTCTGGAAAAGTATTCTCTTGCATATTTAAATCTGCAAGTTCTTGATTGTAATTTACAACTTCTTCTTCCATTTTGAAGACCTCCTTATAAAAAAATTAATACTGGAAGATTTTTAATTTTTCTTCCAGTATCTTTAAATTACAAGAAATAAATTCTTGTATTATTCTGTTATGTCATTTTTAGTTTTTTCATATTGTGTTCCAAAATAAAATCCTACTATTATTGAATAAACAGAAATAAACACTTCTGCAGATAAGTATTTACTTAATGCTAAATAGCAAAATACAAATGTTGTTGCTATTGATATTATTGATTTTACATCAATTAATTTCGCAATTTTTTCTAAAAACTTTTTCATATAGAACCTCCTATTTTATTACTAATCCTATAATTGCTCCTACAACAGCACCTACTGCAGTTCCAATTATGGTAGTAATGATTTTATCCCAGTTTTTTGCTGGTTTTTCTTCTACTGCTTTTAATCTACTGTTCATATCATTTACATCTTCCCTAGTTGCTTTTGTTTCCATTGCTATTTCTTTTACCGCAATTGTTAATTCTTTAATTTCTCCTATTTCACTTTCTAAACTGTCTATTCTATGATGAGCCGATTTTGCACTTTGATTTGCTTCAATTATCATTTGCATATATTTTTCATCCATAGATTAATCCTCCTTATCTTTTGTTGGCCATAAAATGTTATATGGAAATCCTTCTTGTTTCGTAATATCTCTCAATTCTTGTCTATATTTTGCAATTTTCCCATTACATACATCAGAAAATCCTTCAAAGAATTGTTTTAAGCTAGATATTATATTAGTCATAGATAAGTCAGATGGTAGTTTTAGACCTAATCTATCAATGCACATTTCTTTATCTGTTTCAGCAAGTAATTCATTTCGTTTTGCTCTTACTTCTGCTGCTAACTGGTTATATTCCTCTTTTTTTGCAGTTTCTAACCATTTATCATAGTTATTTTCAATTTGTTCTGATAGATTTTCTCTAAAATTTACATTCATTTTATACATATCATATGTATATTTTATTGATTTTTCTTCACTATCTAGTTGTGAGGTTTCTACTTCTTGAACATTATCAAAAAAAAGAACGGTACATTTTCCGTTCTCCATCTCATTTATTTCAAATTTATTTGGCCTTTTTGAACTTTCTATTTGCATAACTAACCACTCCTTTTAATTCATTTATATTTATATACGGTTTTATATATTTTTGTGTAAACCCATAACTATTGCAATGTTTAAGCCAACCGTAATAACTTATCATTGCTGATGCATCTGTTAATGTTACTTTTTTTCTTTTATATATTCTTTTTGCTCTTCTTTTTATTCTTAAGAAATTTCCCCTTCTTAATGTTGTATAACCCCTGTAAAATCGGTATCCTATAAAGTCAACTGGCCTACTATCTACTTTAAATAATTGCCAATTCTCCTTTAATCTAAGTTTTTCTTTTTTTAAATATTCCTCTATTTTTTCTTTAATTTTTCTGAGTTCTTTTTTATTTCTGTGAAAGAGGACCATATCATCCATATATCTTAGATAATAGGGAACTTTTAGTTCTTCTTTTATATAATGATCTAAATTTTGCAAATAAAAATTAGCGAACCATTGACTTGTATAATTTCCAATCGGAAGACCTGTTTCGCTACTATCTATAATTTTGTCTATTAAATCTAATGTATCTCGATCTTTAATAACTCTTAGGAATTTTCTTTTCATTATTTCTTTATCTATTGATGGATAAAATTTCTTTACATCTAACTTAAGAGCATATTTAGTATTTTTTCTATCTCGTACTAATATCTTTTTTATATATTTTGCTCCATAATGAATTCCTCGTTCTGGTATAGATGCACATGTATAGTCATACAACCCTTTTTCTATTATTGGTTGTATTTGTTGCATTAATGCCCAATGAATAATTTGGTCTGGATAAAATTGTGGTTTATAAATTATTCTTTCTTTTTTTCTTACACCATCATGTATTAACATCTTTACATATGGACTTGGTTTGTAATTTTTATTTATAAGCATATCATATATTTCATTAACATAGAAATTCATATCGTTTAGTATTTTTATAACACTTTTTCTTTTCTTTTTTCCTTTAGAGGCTTTTAGAATAGCTTGTCTTATATTTTCTTTCTTAGTTATTTTTTCGTATATATTTCCTACTCTTTTCATGTTTTTCTCCTGGTATTCTTATTTTTGTCTATCGGCTTTTCACTTAAAAGAAGCTACTAGGTCAATCCAGTTTCGACATTATTTTTAGCAAGCGCTATGGAAAATGATGTGTAATATAATTTAAAAATAAGTAGGCGAGCCCCGTAATTCCAGTTCGAATTGCTAGAAGCATTGTTCAAATTCCAAGCAAAGAAGCCATCATTCGCACCATTGTTGAAATTACCCCCAACGAACGCGAAAAAATCAAAAAGCAATTACAGGATCGCACACATCAAATCCCCTGTAGACATTATATATACAATTTTTAAATAATTTAACTATTCTAGATTTCAGTTATTTCATGGGAGGCTGGCCGCCCCCATACCCCCGCTTATTACTGGTATTTAAGAAGGCGAGCCCCGTAAGCCCAGTTCGAAGTGCTAGAAGCAAGGGACAAAGTCCAAGCAAAGAAGCCATCATTCGCACCATAGTTGAAATAACCCCCAACGAACGCGATTCTATTTCCGCTGTTACACCAGTATTTATCACATACACCAGTTCCTGAACTTCCATTAGCTTCAATAGGTAAAGCAACCTCTGGATGATTTTCATCAAACCCTAATTTACTTGGATACGATTCTGTTGTTTCTAAATTTGTATATCCTATTGCTTTATATGGTGCTACAAATTTATCAGATGCATATTGAGTTGGATCATCACAAATGTATGCCACATAATCTTTTATATTAAGTCCATCAATTGCTGTCCACATATTTGCAAAAATGTTTTCAATCCCTCTATAAATCATTGAATGGCATCCATCATTATTTAAAGTGCCTGATCTCATTCCTAATTCATCACACTGTCCTGATTTTTGTCCTATTCCCCATAAAACATTTCCTACTGCAATATTTACTGCTGCACCATCAAAATAAACTGCTTTTCCTGTTACACTTCCATTTGAATAATCTTCAATTCTTGTAATTGTTCTCTCAGAAGCTACTGTATTATTCCAAGCATCGCTAGTTCCAATTGATACATTTCTTCCAGCATACATATTATTTGAATTTGCAACAATAATTCTATTAACATTATTTTCAGCAATTAATGCTTTTTGATTAAACCATTCAGATACACCTCTACCTAATTTACTTTGAGAATGATAATCTGCATATTCTACTAAATATAATAGTTGCAATATAAAATATCTAGTATCCATTTGGCAGAATCCATCTCCAACAGCTGTTGCTAATGTTCTAAATGTTGCAATTGTTTTATTATATGCTGGTATTGTTCCACTATAACTATGTGCATTACCTTCTGCATCTACACTTATTCCATATCTACCTACTGAAAACTCTTTGCTATGTTTATATCCTGCTCTATTGTAATCAGATATATAAATATATTCATAGTCTCCTTTAATTTCTCTTTTATACCAGAACTCTGGTATTCTTGTAAGTACTTCTCCATTTGAACCATCAAATGCAAATCCTGGTTCTCCATAATATGCTGTTATTTTTTTATTAGTAGTGTCATAATTGTAAGTAATAATATCAGACCATGGATATAAGTTATCAAAATCATTTTGAACTTCATCTCCATTTTTTGTAGCATTTGCTACAAGTCCTATATTATCGCAAATTCTTTCCCACTTTGAGACAACATTATCTACTATTTTTCTTCTTATACCGTAGTTTTTACCTACAAATTCTCTTGCTTCTGTTATAGCCTCTTGTAATTGTTTTTCAGTAACATAAATTTCACTAGAATCTAGTGTTATTGTTACATTACTTGCATTATCTACAACTACATTTATTTTGATGTGTTTTTCTATTTTTTCAGCAATAGAATTATTTATATATTCTGCTGTATTTCCAGCATTTGCATAAGCATATAAAATTTTTGATTTTGTATCTGGATCTATTGCAAACAATCCAATTTCTCTAAAATAAAAAGCATTTTTTGCATCTGTATTCTTAAAAATAAAAGATACGCTTGCTTGTGTATCCTCTGTTATTTCTACTTTTGAAATTTCGCATTCTAAAACTTTCGTTGTTAAGGATGTTTTATCTGCAGCATTTCCAGTTAGTGTTCCACTACCTATCTCTGCATGGTCAAATTCTATCTTTTTACCTTGCAATGTTTTTGCTGCAAGTAAGGCTCCTTGTTTTGTAATATATACTTTTTCAAAACCCATTATTTTTATACCTCCTCAATTACTATATAATCTTGATTGACTATGTTCAATCCAACATTATTATCTTGATTTAATGTGATATCTTCTTGTTTTTCTTCTGTTGATACACTTAAATCTATATAATCTTGTCTAGAAACCTTTAATCCAGTTTCTGCATTTAAATTTAGAGTATTTTCTTCTACTTTTAAATCTGTATTTGATTTCAAATCTACATACTCTTTATTTATAACACTCAATCCTGTGTTATTATTTTCATTTAATGTTACATTTTCTTTTCTTTCAAATGCTACAGCATTTAAAATTATATAATCTTGCCTTGATATTGTTGCTCCTATAAATTCATTTAATTCTGTTTCTAGTTCATAATCTAATTTTATATTTGCTGGTATTTGTTTAATTAAATTACTTTTCAACATTTCTGCTGCTTCAGTATATGCTAGATTTATTGTTATATATAATTCATAATCTTTTGCTACTAATTCATAATTATTTTCTCCAATTGATTCATTTAATGTGTTTATCAACCATTTTAATGTATATGGCACTTTGTTATTTATTTTAAATAAAATATTCATTCTTCTTGCTTCTATTGTTTCTGCTTTGTTTGTTATTCCATATATTTTCTCATATCTTTCTAATCCATAGGAATTTGCTGTTTTTACTATTACTTCTCTTAATATTTTATTTATTAAATATCTCATATTTTCTATTTCAATATCTTCAGTATCAAATATTTTATTAAATTCAAGCACATTTTTTAAGTAAGGTGGCATATATTCAACTAATTTCATACAAGTGTCACCTCTTTCAATTTAGGTATTTCAAATTTTTGTAGTTCTATATTTGATGATTTGTTATTTATTGCAGTATTTGAAACATCTATCACTCCATCCGCATTTAGTATTATTGTATCAATTTGAGATTTTCTTATAATTATAGTATTTGAACTTTCCCATTCTTGTTTTAATTGTAGAAAATAATTATTTATAAGTTCAGTCACTTGAGTTTTTACATTTTCCATAGAAACTGTTTCTGATATTGTTATATTAGAAATTATAGAAATATCAACTTCTGATACTGTATCAACAGTAACAATATGTCCAATTGGAGCAACTCCTAATCCTTCATCGGATAGATTAGGGCATATTTCATTTTGCACTTTTTCAATTAATACATTAGATGCTTTGTTATAATTACTATCCAAAATTGTTAATTTTACTGTTCCTGGTCCATTCCAAATTGGTGTAACTTTTACAGCTCCAACTCCTGCAATTTCTTTAGTTCTATTTTGGTAATCAATAATATTTCCACCAAATCCTTGTTCACTTGTTGTTTCATAATATCTTGCTCTTAATGAATCATCATCTTCTTGATCCTCTCCAGGAATTAATATGTCTGTTAGTTCTGCTTTTGCTAGATTTTCTATATAATTTACAGGTATTAATGTACCTACACAATTATTTCCTATTGTTCCTACAGTCTCACATTCCATTTTATAAATTCCTGTTTCTATTTTTTCTATTGCTTTATATACTAAATCTTCTATTGTAAATCTTTCTCCAATACTAATATCTATTAAAGTATTATTTTCATCATAGAATAACCCTTTTTTTATCGCATATGTTGCTTCATTTCTTGTAAGTCCTACTTGATTTGCTAATTTATCTAAATACTCTTCTACTGCAGTATCTGCAAAAACTAAATCAATATTACTTTTAAGTAATATATACATCTGTGCTAATTCTGCAGCTGCTGGAGCCAATGCATTATAAATAATACTTCCTTCTCTTTTATCAATTTGAATTGACACTCTATCTAACATTCTTTGCAAAATAGTATCATAATCAAAATACTCATCTAAATCTTCAATTTCTTTAATATTGTCTATTTCCATCTAAACACTCACCACCTTTTCTACTTCAATTTCTCCAACAGTTGTAACTACAGTAAATTTTGCAAGTATAGTATTTTCTTTTACTTCAAATTCAAAATTATTTACCTCAGATATTCTAGTATCTTGCATTAATGCTTCAGTTATTACTCTTTCAAGTTCTGGTATAACAAATGTTGTATTTTCTCCAATTAAATGTTTTAATTCAATACCATAATTCCAACTATATATAAGGTGTTCAAATCTCTCTGTATTTAAGATGCAGTATATTGTTTGTTTCATTGCTTCAATACCATCACAAAAATTTGAAATAGTGTTCTTTTCTATATTTAAATAATAAGTTTTACTTGTTTGTTCTTTTACTTCTTCTATATTATTTAACAATATATCATCTGTATCAGGTGTCATATTTTTACCACCTTTCTATTAAAATTTATCTAGTACAACAAAGTTATTTCCACCTTGTTGTTGCAACAAAATCACATTATCATTTACTTGTAGTGCATTATATACTGTCAGTTTCTTTTTTCCACTTATATTATGACTATGTGTTAATCCTATTTTTGCATTTTCTACTTGAATTCCATTAGTGACTTCGTTACTTATATTTACTGTAATATTGTCTGGATTTGGATTTATAGTTGCTTTTGAACTTACAGAAACATCTCCACTTATTGAGTGTCCATGATTAGCATTCAACGATTTACTTTCTGTCTCCCAATCCACACTAACATCTACAGTATAGTCTTTTACATTTTTAGTAAGTACTAAAAATTCTTTTGTTAACTTTAACTTTTGTTCTACTGTTATTTCAAGTGGATTCACACTTGTAACAGTTCCAAATAAAACAGAAGTAGGAGCATTTGCATCATTTGCTCCTACTGCCATTCTTTTTATTATTTCTCCTAATGAGCTTCCCATTTCACTTTACCTCCTACCCAGATATAAAGTTTTGTCCTTTTAATGTCAAATCCATAAAATGTTCTCCATTTTTAAAAGTATGTTTTGCTTTTTCGACTAACATAAAATTTTTAAGTTTAACATCACCTAAATCCAAATTAACTATTATAAGAGATCCACCTCTAACTCTTACATCTCCTAGTGCATTTTTTATTTCAAGACTTCTGGTCTTTTGATTATACAAATCTAATAATGCTTTTGCTTTAACTGCTCCATTTGTTTTTTCATCAATTGTATCGAAATATTGTAATACTCCCCATTTTTCTATATTACTTGAATCTTTTGCCATATATATTTCTCTTTTACCTGTATCAGAATTGTCATATGTTAATTTTATTTGGTTATATGTATCAGAATCTATTGAACTTTCGTAATCGTAATTTTCGCCAGTTTCTTCATCTATTACTAATCCTACTTTCATTCTTTCTAAATTCTTCAAACATAATTTACCATAATCATCATATAACACATACATTTCTTTTCTATTTCTTATTGTTTCATCTAGTGCATTTAATATCATATCAAATAAGGATTGATTACTTTCTGCTTTTTTGGCTATTGCATAACCTGTATTTTCTAATGTACCAATATTTAGTTGATATTCATTTGCAATCATTTTTACTAATTCATCGGCTCTTTTATTAGTGTATGTTTTTGTATCTTTATTTTTCAAATATCTTAATTGGTCATATGCTGTTGTTTTTATTATTTTTTCTTTATCTCTTTTCTTCTTAAACACAAAACCATAAAATAAATTTGTATTATCCACTTTAAAAGCCACAGGATTACCTTCTTCAAAATTTATAATATTATCTTTTAAAATTTTAAATTCTAGTTTTCCTGCAGCCCCTTTTCTTTCAGTGGTCCAACTAATCTCATCTTGGACTACAGGTTCATATACTGTATTTCCATTTTGAATTAATAATTGCTGACTCATTTTTTCCTCCTATGCCGGTATCCATAGCACTTGGTTTGGATATATTAAGTTAGGATTTTTAATCTTATCTCTATTTGCATTATATATAGTTGTATATTTACTTCCATTTCCATAAAATCGTTTTGCTATATTCCATAAACAATCTCCTCTTTTTACTGTATAATTTTGTCCACTTGGTTTTGCTGCAACAATAGCAGTATTATTAGTAGTAACAGTTCTTGTTACTACTGGAGGTTTATATTGTTTTATTGTCACTTTAACGGTCTTCGTAGAGTATTCTATATATTGTTTCAATTTTATTTTTACTTTGGTGTCAAACCCCTCATCTGTTGTATCTGTTATTGTATAATCTTCTACTGATACTTTTATATTGGTATCGAATATACCTGTACCATTTGGAAATTTTCTAATAACTATAAATTGAAAAGCAGACCTATTTACCTTTAATTTTTCTAATATTCCTAAATAATATTTAGCATTTTGAAAATTATTTTTGTACATAGCAAATGGATATTTTACATTTGGAAGCAATACTTCAAATTCGATGCTTGTTAAACCTGGATTTTTTAAAACATTTATTTCTGAGTAGTTCATCAAATCATATGTCTTGTTTTGATTACTAATTTTTAGTTCTAATTTTTTAGGAGGAATGGGAAGAAGCACATTTCCTAAATAAAAATAATATGCCATAAATTCGTTCCTCCTTATTCATGTATTCCATCAGATACATATTCTAGTTCTTCTTCTAATTTAGCAGTTAATTTATTAGTTACTTGATCTACAATTCCATCTATATCTTGTTCTCCATTTATATTATTATTGTTAGTTAAATTTATTGTTAACGGAACTGTTGTAAATCTATTAACTGTATCTCTTTCAGCTAGATCTATTAAATATTTTAAATCTTCTTCAGATATATCTTTGGTATTATCAGCAATGTCCTTTGTATTACCTGCTATATCTCCAAGAGTTCCATTATTTGATGGATCAAATGAAAAACTATTCAATGCACTATCAATAGCATCTCCTGCACCTTTTATCCAGTCATTCCTATGGTCAACTCTATCTTGTCTTGTATTATTCATATCAATTGCTGTATTTTGAATATTTGTAGCAGATGCATTAAGATTTGCACTAAATTGTCCTTTTAATTCATTGATTTTTTCCATTGTACCATCCATTTGACTGGCCATATCTTTTAATTTTTGATTTCTGTTTACAACCTTTTCTTCCATACCTTTTGCAAAATCATCTGCAAAATGTGCTGCTTGTACTGTGTCTATTGATACACCTGGTATCTTGTTTAGCACATTAATAATTCCATTTACAATAGAAACAACACCATTATATAAACCTTGAAATATTGCTAATATTCCAAGACAAACAGCATCAATTCCAGTTTGGAAAGCATACCAAGCACCCATCATTCCTAAAATACAAGTTTGTACTCCTAACCATAAATACATAACTGCTAAAACTAATCCATACCAAATACCTTGTATTCCAAGTCCAGCAACCATAATTCCTAATTTCAAAGCATCCCAAACATATAAAATTGCATATGCAACCTTATCATTTGTAAACCAGAAATATACTAATACAGCTATTAAAGCTATTATTAGAATTACAATCCAAGTTATAGGACAAGCTAATAATGCAGAATTTAGTCCCCATTGTGCTGCAGTTGCTGCCATAGTTTCTCCTGCATGAAGCATTTCTGCTGCTCCTGCAATTCCATGTGCTATTGCTAAAATACCTAAAATTCCACTTGTTATTCCTGAAATTATATTGAATGCAACATATGCTGCAACTACTCCTAAAATAATTGGTGCTACTGGTTCTAATATGCTTACAAACCATGAAATACCTTCTATTAATGCTAATATTGCTTGTGCTGCTAAACTTGCTCCATCTATAAACATACTAAACATTTCTTGAACTTGTTGATTGTTTGCTAATTGATTTATTTTATTTAATACTGGTTGTAATGCTTTAATTGCAATATTCTTCATTCTAGTCCATACTTGATTCCATGTCATTGGCATTTTATTAAACTTTGCATTTGTTTCATCTGCAGCTTTTAACATTGCATTTTTTACTATTTGAGCACTAATCTTTCCATCTGCTGCCATATCACGAATTTTACCAATAGGAACATTCAAATAGTCCGCAATATTTTGAACTATTTGTGGTGCATTTGAAAATACTGCATTCAAATCTTGCCCTCTAAGAACACCTGTAGATAAGGCCTGTGTTAAGTTATACATTGTAGATTCAATTCCTGTTGCAGATGTTCCAGAAATTACAAAGGTTTTATTTAGTTGTTCTGCAAATGCAATCAATTCATCATTTCCCTTAAATGCTTTTCCAGCTTGTAGTCCTAATTTTGTAATAATATCGGTAGTTGTTTGGTATGATGCTCTTGCATTCATTGATGATGCAAAAATTTTATTTTGCAATTCTTCTACACTACCTTTATCATCAACTATTAAACTTAATCTAGCCTTATTATTTGTCATTTCATCTGATAAATTAAATAGTCCTTTTATTGCACTTATTCCTCCAAGAGCAATAACAATATTTCTTACTGTACTTAATAAACTATTTCCATTCATATTTCCAGTATTTATACTATTATTAAATTCTTCCTGATTGTTGTGAGCATTTTTTATACTACTTGAGACATTATCATAATTATTTTTTAAACTTTCTACTAATGCCCTTTGCTCCCTTACACTTGCTATAATATCTTGTGCTTTTGCTGTTTGTGTTCCTTCTGCAGCTATTATTTTTCTTGCTTCTGCTTCTACTTGTTTTAATACTTGTAATTCTGCTTGATATGTCAATTCAGTTTGTAGTGCTGATTGATTTAATTTTTCAGCATTACTAATTGCTTTTGTAGGTGCAACAGACATTTCATTATTTAGATCTTTAAAACCTCTAGTTGTTTTAGTTAAATGTGAATGTATCTTTGCAAATACAGAGGAAGCCATATCTTGTACCACTATTGAACTTCTTATAGTAGCCATATTTTCCTCCTTTTAGAAAAAATAAAATATAATTACTTTTTCATTTTTGCCGCCTCTTTCTTTTCATCTTCTGCTTTTATTTGTATAGATGCAATTACAAAGGCTTTTTCTTTGTAATCCAAATTTAGAAATTCATGCGGAAATTTATGAAGTTTTTGAAGGCAATAATGTGCATAAACAGCATCACTATCACCTTCTCTAATTAGTTTTTTGCTTCTTCAACCGCATCATCCAAACTATATCCATTTATTCTTTGAATTTCTGCCATAAGGTCATCATATTCTCCTGGATTTAGTAAATGTTTCTTCAACAGCTTTATAGAATCCATTTCTCCATAATGATTTTGTAATTCTACATTGTGTAAATCTGGATAAACTACACACTTATCTGCTAATAACTCTAAATATCTTACAGTATCAAATTCTTGTTTCATTCTTTTTCCCACTTGAATTTGTTTATAACATTGTTTCCTTATTGCATCATTTTCATCTGCAGTAATGGTTTTTAATCTCCATTTTTCATAGTTTCCTTCTTTATCTTTAAATCTTTTTGAAGCAACATATTCTATTTCTTGTACTTCATCTTTCAACATAAAACTTTCTAAACTCATATTTTATCTTTCCTTTCACTAATTTAATTTTTTATTTTTATTATTGCATACCTGCTAATTGTGTAAATTTAGTTGGATTTGAAAAATCTTCAAATGTAAAGTTTATTTCTTGCTCTAAGAAATCACCATCTACATCAAAAGCTGCTAAAACTCCACCATCAACATTACATCCTTTAAATACCATTGTGCAGATACCTGCTGCAGATGTTGGATCTTCATTTGTTACTTGAATATCAAAATATACATCTTCTCCAGTATTTTTGTATCTTTCCATAAGTTCATCAAATATTGAAGTATTTTTATATATAGTGATTTTTCCTGTTCCCTTCCAACCTGTTGATTTATTTCCACTACCAGTTTTTCCAAGAATATTAATTTCTTTCTTTGTCTTTTCAAACTTTGCTTCAAAATCTTTACCTTGCATTAGTAAATATCTTCTATTTTCAATAGTAACATAGCACTCTGCTAATTTTGCACTTATAGCATCTTTGGCATTCATTGTTATATTAGCCATTTTAAATTCCTCCTTTATATAAAAAATAAGAGAACAATTTTATTTGTTCCCTTTTATTCAACTACTACTGTCATATATAATTTTTCCATTGCGTTGATTACTTGAACACTTGTATCAATAGTTACTGATTTTTTATCATTTCCTATTTCTACACTTACATCTGAGTCCTCAAAGTTTTCTATTGCTTGAAGTGTTTGATAATCTTTGAACAATGTAACAATATCGCTCCAAAGTGAAGTTCTTCCAGCCTCATTATTTGCTATTTTTCCAAGATATTTAGAATTAAATACACTAGCAACATCTGAAGCGATTTGATCTAATACTCTTATTGTCTGATTAGATTTGAATTCTTCTCCTTTTTCACTTGTAGTATCTACTAAACTGTTAATATCTACTAGAACTCTAATTTCGTCTCCAACTTTATGAAGTACAAACTCTCCATTATCAATTGAAGCCTCTAATTGTGATTGAGTATAATCAGCATTAATACTATATTCTCCATCATATGTTTTATTTGTATTTGATTTATTTATTTCGCAACCTGCAATTACACCAGTTACCCAATAAACAAGAGCAGATTCATCTTCAGCAGTTGTATTTTTTACATTTACAACTCCCTCATAATTTGCATTATTATTAAATAATATAACTTGGAATTTTATTCCTTGCTCTTCTCTTAATCTTTTAACATATTGAACATATAAATTAGATGTAGATTCATCTTTTGCTGTACATCCTACAGCATTTACTTGATATGACTCTAATTTATCCAAGAATTTTTGATGTGCCTCTCCACTTGCATCTCCATTTGTTCCTCCAGTTAATGCTTTCCCTGCAGTAACTTCAATTGTTTCAATAGTAAATGTTACATAGTCATTGTCAACTAATTCACTTACTTCTTTTATTGTTTGTATATCAACTTCTTTTGTTCCTAAATATGTACTAACATCATATTTAGTTTCATCATCTATATTTTTTGCAATAACTATTCTTAAATCATTTCCTCTTGTACCACTACATTTAGCAATTGCTAAATCATTTGCAGCTTTATTTCCAGAGTTTAATCTATAAAAATATGCCTTTTTTATATTTTTAAATAGATCTCTTAAACCTTTTAATTTTTCATTTGCATAATCATATCCAAATATTTTTAAAGAATTTTTTGCAAAATTTTCAGATGTAACTTCAATTATCTCTCCATCTTTTCCCCAATCCATTTCAATTGCCATTGCAGCAATACCTCTTTCTCCAATTGAAGAAGAAGCACTTTGTGCAGATGCAAAATTAATATATGTACCAGGTAATTTTTTATTTTGACTTATAAATGTTCCGCCACCTAATGCCATATTAGTTCACCTTTCCTTTCTTAAAATTTTCAATTATTTTATTAACTTCTTGTTTAGTATAACTTTTATCTTCTTTTAATACTGCATTTAATAAATCTTTATTATCAATAAAAGTTTTAGAATTAACAATTTGTTTTTTAGTATATTTTTCTTCTATAATTTTATTTCCCTTTTTAGATGTTTTCATCTTTTTTTACCTCCCCACTCAAATTATAGTCATTCATTTTTATAGTTTCATCATCATCTTTCTTTATAGATAAATTATAATCAATAAAGAAATGTAGAACACCATCTTCAGTTTTTGGATGTAATTTTATGGCCCTTATTAGACTTTTATCTGATAATTCTATATATTCTAGTCCATACAAATTGTCTATCATATCATTTAAAATTTCAGTATTTCCATCTAATGTATATCCTATTATTACTATGTTCAATAAATCTTTGTAGAATTTATTTTCAAGTCCGATTTCTCGACTTTCTTCTCCGTTTATTACCTTAATAAAAAAACAAGGCTTTTCTAATCCTTGTTCTTCATTATCAGTATATATTGGATAATCTCCTTTTTCTTTATATATAGTTTTTACTTTTGCAGCAATTCCATATACAATTTCATTTACTACACTTTTAACCATTATTAAAACACTCCTCAATATATTTTTTCATTTTTCTTTCTATTAGTGCTGGAAGCTGTGATTCAAGTTCTTTCTCTGATATAGTTAACATGTATTTTCCCTCAACCCAACTTGCTTTTAATCTCTTTCCTAATGCAGGTACATACCTACCTGGTTCTTGTCTATGTCCATATTCTACATATGAAGCATATTTTACTGGGTTTTCTACTACTATTATATAGTTATTACCAAATTTAAGGATCTTTAATGAATTAGCATATGTAGTTGCATCTGGTACACTTCCACCTTCTGCTTCAGACTCTGTATTTGCTGTCCAACCTCTTCTTAGTGTTCCTCCACTTTTTATTGTATATCTTTTGCCTTCTATTGTTTCAAAAGTTCCTTCTCCTACTGGAGTTCTTGGAATTACTTTTGCTAATAGTCTTGCAGCAAGTTCCCTTGCTACCTCTTGACAAAATTTTTCAATATCTGTTTTGGCCAACTTTTCAAATTTTCTTTCAAGTTCTTCTAATTCACTAAAATCACATTCTCCCCATTTTGCCATCTATGCCCATCCTTTCCATAATTCCAGCATTATTTCTTGATGAGTGTCATAGATTGCTGGTTCTCCACTATTCTTATATTCCGTTGTTCTACCTTTTCTAGTTACCACTATTTTGCTTCCAGGTAATATATTTAATTCTGGTGCAATAAATAATTTTATTTTTTGTACTTTCTTTGCTTCAGTATCTGTTTCTGTATTTACATATATATCCTCAAAGGAAACTCTACAATCCTTATCAATTAACACTTTTTCTTCTACATTTTTTGTTATATTTTTTATCTCTTTTGCTCTTTTTTCAATTACATCACATCTAGAATCATATTGACTTTCAATTGTTTTTCTAGCAGCTAATATATATTGATTCATATTACCACCTCATCTTTCGATGTCTATATAAGTCTTTTTTATATTTTTCTACTAAAATATCTTCATCAAAATCAATTGTTCCAGTATTATATGTTGTTCCATTTATATCAATTTGTGAGGATGTATCAGCAAATGTTGTTGTAGTATCTCCTATTTGAATACTTTTTATTTTTACATTAGAATTTTCATTAGAATCTACATCCGTATTTTTTACGAATTGTTTATCATATTTGTTTAAGTACCAATAATCTTTAATCATTCTAATCCATGTCGTATATAATCCCTCTGGTACTTTTTCTTGATGTGTTGTATCTAAAATAATAATCATAGTATCATAGATAGAACATACTAATTGTTCATTTGCTAATTTCTTACTTTCTTCATCTTTTATCTCACTTATAGACAATTCTCTTTCTAGTCTTTTTATAAATGTTGCCATATCTATATTAGTCTTATTGTATATTTTTTTTAACATACTTTAAATCACCTACTCTCCTTCTGGATTTTGGCCTTCTCCTGTACTTGCTTTTTCTATTTCTTGAATTTTAGCAATTAGTGTTTCTTTTTTCATATTGTGAGTATTTTTTATTCCTAATTCTTTTGCTCTTTCTTTTAATGCTTCTAGTTCTTCATCTTCGCTTTCATTGTTTTCTCCAACATCTTCTTCATTGTCTCCTTCTGGATTATTTTCTCCCTCAATGTTACCGACATTTGTGTCGCTATCATCATTATTTGAATTTTCTTGTTCTCCTTCTGGATTTTGGCCTTCTCCTGTACTTGCTTTTTCTATTTCTTCTATGATATCAACATACTCTTTGTTTCTTTCGTATTCCTCCAAATCAATAATTGCTTCATCATTAATAAAACACCATCTATTTGCAAGTTTTACACCTTCGCCTTTTACTCTAACTTTAATCATTTTTGACTACCTCCTAATTAAATTAAAATTGAGTAAGGGATTTCCCTTACCCAATATTTATTTTTGCTTGGAATATATCTTCAGCACAACTTAATGCAGGTAATGCTGTTGCAACTGCTTTTTCCCATGTAGATACTGGATCTTTTCCTTCTTCATACATACAAGCAAAGATTTTTCCAACTGTTCTTACATCTACAGAAGGATCTCTTTGTAATCTAATTTCTTCTGCAGTTGGTCCATAAACAGTTTCTCCTAATGTTTCATTAGGTAGCATAACAAATTTATCTTCTGGGAAATATCTATTCTTTGTATATGTTCCATCAGCATTTAATTTTCTATATTTTTTATCATAAGTATAGATTTTTGGTAATCCTAAAGACTCTAAATAAGTATTTAATTCTCCAACACTTGCTAGTCTTGTTGTATCCTTACCAAATAAAGCATTTGTTACATTTTTATTTGATAATATTTTTGCAAGAATAGTATTAGATGTTATTACTCTTCCTGGCATTTGATCTAGTTTATTAGCCCATGTAATCATATCATTAATTGGATTTGCTGTAGCTGATGACCAATCAACATTTGTTGCTTTGTTTTCTGTTGGAACACCATAGTCTATTGACGCAGATAATCCATTTTCATCTAATGTTATAACACCATTTGCAATAACATCCATTCTCATTTTTTCTACTCTAGCCCTTACTGATTCAACTAGATTATCAAAATCATTATAAACACTTTTCATTAAATATTGTCTTTCTGCTTCATTTCTTGGACTTTCTAATGCAATTATTTCTTTTTCTTTTAATTGCATTTTTCTTTTAATTAAAGCTAATTCAATTGCTTTTTTCTCTGCTTCTCTTTGTCCAATCTCTGATTCAGTATCAAATCCATGAACAGATGCAATTACTGGTGTCTTGCTAGCATTTGTTAATACTTCAAATTCAAGACTTTGTTTTTTAGTTTCTGGGAATAATTCCTCACCCATCATTGCTGGGAACTTTCTTTCTTTTAAATAATTTAAAACTTCTTTTTGATTAAATAATTCTAATACACTTTTTGGCATAATTAATACACTCTCCTTTTTCATTTTTACTTAGAAAATAGATAGCATCATTTTTGCTATCTACCTTTTTTATCTAAATTTAATTCCTGTCATTGTAGCTTTATCAGCTGCACTAATTGTTTCTGGTAATCTTGATTCTAATACATATCCTTCTACCATTACTGCTGCTGGTTGTGGACCATGAGTTACATCTACATCTGCAAATATTAATCCTATTGCAGTTTTTGTTGTTTCTCCTCCTTCAGATTTAGTAGTTTTATAATATACAGTTCCTGCTTGAACTATCTTTCTACCTTTCTCATCAGCAGTGATATCTGTATCATCTACTTGATAAGTAAAATTTTGAAACTTAGCTGATGCTAAGAAATTTTTTTCTTTTACACTTTCTTTTGAAACGTACATAATTTTTACCTCCTAAATTTAATTAAAAAATTGGCTTTTTGTTTCTTGGCTTTCACTTTTGTTAGCCTCTTTAGCGAAATTAGCAGCCATACTAATATCGTCTCCTTCATCTCCTTTGTTTCCATCGGGATCAACTGGCTCATAACCAGATGCTTTTTTCTTTTCAAAGAAATGAGGTGCTTCTTTTTTGTAACCTTCAATTAATTCTTTTAATCCTACTAATGACTTTTTATCATCAGATATTTTTGTTTTATCTTTATCTTTATTTATTAATGAAATTACTGCTTCTCTTGTAAATTTGTCTTTTAATACTTTTGCATCATCTAGACCTTTATTTAGTAAATCATTATAAATATAATCTTCATTTTCTTTTTTAGCATTATCCTCTATTTCTTTAATTTTTTTGTCGTATTCATCTTTTGAAATACTATTCTTTTGTAAATCAGCAATTGCTTTTTCTTTGTCCTCTTTTTCTTTTGTAATAACTTTTTTGTCATTCTCTAATTGTGATTTTTCAGATTGTAAGGTTGTAATCTGAGTATTTAATGCAGCAACCTCTGCACCATTTTTGGCCATAACAGATTCTACTTGTTCATCTGTTAATCCCATTGCCTTTAATTCTTCTCTTTTCATGAGTTCTCCTTTCAATTCAGGCATTCGTGTTTTTATACGGAGCAACGCCTCCGACCTGGTGTTGTTATCGAACAACTTACAAAATCGTAATATATAAAAAATAGGTATGTTAAGTTACATACCTACCTTTATAACTTTGTTATGGTTGTTTAAGAATCCATTTAATCTGCCACTATATCTACAGACACCAAAAAAAGACATATAAAACTATATGCCTTTTAAATAAAATCGCCTTAAATTGTATTTTAGCGGTTCGTTTTTTCGCTATTTCTCGCTATTTTCTAGTATTTCAATCTTTAATATTTCGTTTTCAAAAAGTGAGTAATTTTTATTGTCTTGTTCGTTTAATATATCGATTTCTTCTACTTCTGGTTCATTATCTTCAGCTGGTACATATCCAACAACTTTTCCTATAAATTCTTTACTATTATCTACTTTTATTTTTACTCTTTTACTTAAATATTCTTCTAAATTTTTCATAACATTATCCTTTCTTATATGGAACTATATGAACTCCCGTTTTACTATAATGAATTTTAAAACTGCTTGTTTCTGTTTCTCCTTTTTTAGTTTTTACCACACCTATTTTTTTATTTATTTCTATGATTTCTTTCTTGTCCCATTTTCCATTTTTATCAAAGTTTATTGTACCTTTTCCTGCATATTTATTAACTAAATCTTGTGCTTCTTTGTTAGATATAGTTAGATAACTTTTACTATCAATATAATTGTTGCTACCTCTAATGTGTTTGTCTTGCTTACCAACATCAATAATTTTATTTGTATTACTGATATATTGTTTAACCGCTTCATTGCTAGTTATTCCTTTTGCATCTGCATATTGTGCTTTTAAATTCTTCCATTTGTCTATATTATTATACTTCATTTCTTGAAAATCTGCAAATGTTCTAGGTATATCATCTCCAAGAATATTTTTATATCTTTTGTATTGTTCATAGTCTGATGATTTATTTTTATTCATTTTTACATCAGTTTCAAATGCCTTCTTAGTTGCTGGATCAGAATATACATATTTTTCTAACCATTCATTATATGTAATATTGTTTGGTATATAATATGTTTTTCCTCCAGTATTTCTTGCTGCTCTTTCTCCAAACTCAAATTCATCCTTAAAGTATGGTGCTGTTGTCGTTCTACATCTAATATGATATGGTGGTGCAGTTATTCCTATTTTATAATCTTTCATATCAAATATCTTTCCATCTATTTCTCTACATTCTTCTGATGTTTTAGAGTCTAATGTTGCTATATTTATATATTGTTGTACCCATAATTCATTAAAACATTGTTTTCTTGATGCACTTGCAAAAAATGCTGATTCAGTCATTACTAATCTTCCAGCTTTATATTGGCTTGTGTTAAAATCTTTTGCAATTTTTTCTATAAGTTGATCTGCATCTCCTCTTAAAGATTTCTCTAAGTCCTTTTGTAGTGTATCTAGCAAAGCCTTTTTATTTTTCCAAATTCTATCTGAGAATGTCTGCTCGTCGCTTGTCCATGGTCTAGATATAATTTTTTGAATAGTATCTATATTTAAAGTTGCAAATTTAAAGGCCACATTTGAACCTTTTTGTAATTCATATGCTGTTTTATAATAGTTATCCTTATATGATTCAATAATAAATTCAGTTGTTGTTTCCTGTTCATTATAATATAATTTTTCAATTTGTTGCTGTATTTGTATTTCTAATGCTTCTAATCTAGAAATATGAACTTTTGCACTTGCATTTTCTAATTCTTTTTTCCAAATTAAATCTATTCCATTTTCTTGGCCATATTTTATATATTCATTAATATCCCATTTTAATTCTTTTAATTCTTGTATATTTAACCATTTTTTTGCTTCTTTTAAACTTATTTGATTATTAACTGCAAATCTTACTAACCAATTATTTATTTCTTTTTTTACTGAACTTAAAGTTCTTTCATATGCTTCCTGTAATTCTGTAATGTATTTTGCCTCATTTAATAATTGCGCTTTTTCAAGTTCTTCAAATCTTTTTGTCCAATATTCTGCATTTCTTCCCATTACTTATCACCAACTTTTGCACCATCTTTATTACTAGTTAATTTATTGCTATTTAATTCTTTTATCATCTTGTCATATTCTGATTCTTGTTTTTTAGCTTCTTCTTTTTCTTCAGTTTCTATTTTTTCTTCTTCATCTTCTACATCATTAACATATGGATGTCTTGATCTAATTGTATATTTACTTATTATTCCCATACTATTTACACAATTTTCAATTAATTCTTTTTCATTTACAGTCATAGTTTTATTAAATACAAACTCAACTTCTTTATCAGTGTAATCTTTTCCAGTTGTCATTTCTACCCAGTTATTATAGAAGAACATAAAATATTCTAAACTACTTTTGAATTCTGTTTCTATATTTGAGCAGTCAAGATCCAAATCTGCATATAATTGTTTTAGTGCAACTCCCGACTCTTGTGTTCCAAATTTTTCGCTTTGTGTATCAACTCCAGAACCACCTTCGTAAATATCTTTTCTTAATTGCTCTATAAAACTTTTAAATGCTTCTATATTTAGATTGATATCTTTTCTATCATAGTCTCCGTCTTCATCTAAAAATACAGTATTAAATGTAGCAAGGTTTTTTTGGAATGTTCCTGCTTCTGCCTGATAATTCTTAACAACATTTACTCCATCTGGTGCATCATAAATAGAGTCTCCCGTTCTAGAGCATAATTCATCATAACAATCAATAAGAGATTTTAGTAAATGAATTAAAGGCATTTCATCACCATTATATTTAAAATAAATAAATGGTATTTTGGTCCAATTATGAAGTTTATCTCCTATTTTGAAATGTGCTAAAATGCTTATTCCATATATATCTTTTCCAATTACTAAATCATTTCTCTTTTCTACTTCTTCAACATCTTCTATTAATGTTTCTCCATCATATATAAGATATCTAACACCATCTAAATCCCAATATTCTACTTTTGTTTTCTTTTCTCTTTCAGTTTCACTTGTATAAACTTCAACATCATAGGTCATTATTATTGCATCTAGTATTTCATGTTCTTCATCTTGCCATAATGGAATTATCCTTGTTGCATATCTTAATCTTGCTTTTAAATCTCCATCTTTATCAATATATATTTGCCACCAACTTATTCCTCTTTTTACTGCTTCTATTAATGTATATTTTAGCCTTTTATGCATTTTATTATTAAATAATGATTTTAAAATTTCTTTGTAATCATTATCTTCTTTTTCATCTTTTGCTATTACTTGCTTTATGTTTGGTTTTTTCCTTAATAAGTATCCCGCTTTTTGATTTATCATTTTATATAGTATTGGATGTTTCAATATGTAATTTTTAGCATGAGGTGCAATTTCTTCTGTTCCATCTTTATTTATATAAGTTCTTTTCTTATTTTTAATGTCTCCTTCATTTTTGAAATATTTGCTACCTTCTAGCATTTCTTTATATGCATCTGATTGTTTAAAATCATTTATTTGTAAATCAATAAATTTTGATAATTCCATACCTTTCTTGGCACCTTCAGTAATTATCATTTTTATTTTATCCATTTCTGTTATCATCTTCAATCTCTCCTTATTATACGAAATATGCTCCCCTCTTCTTGTTAGGGAATAGTGTTTGTAATAAGTATCTTAACGCATCGAGTGCGTGGTCATTTTGTTTTATAGGCTTGTCCTCTCCTTTTTCTTGTGCTTTTTCGTCCCATATATATGAATTGAATTCTCTAATAATATTTTTACATTTTTCTTCTACTATATGGATTCGTTCTTCATCTAACCAATTTAGCACTAAGTTAATACCATCTATTACTGCGTTATCCGCTTCTTTTACAGTTATCTTGTTTTGCTTAAATAAATTAATTAAAGATGTTGCACTAGGGTCTATAATAACCTTTCTAACATCTATATCTTTTATTAATTTTTTATAATCTTTAAGAAACATATCATCTGTTTTTGTGATTTTCTCTTCTTGGCCATTCTTATTCTTCTTTACACCTTTGTTGTAATATTCGTCCAATATCCATACATGTGGTTTTCCATCTATGTATTTTATTCCACATAATAAAAACACCTGTGGATTTGTAATTCCATAATCAGATGTTACATAAAAATAATCAAATTTATTTGGAATATCTTTTGCTTTAACACAATGTTTTGATTTATCAAAATTAGGATATATAATTCCTTCTGCAAGTACCCATAATCCTAAAATAAATCTTTGGTAGAATACTCCTATAAACATTTTTTTATATCTATCTTTTACTTCTTCAGATAAACTTAAATTATCGTCCATTGTAAAATGTAGATATATAATACCTTTTTCTTTTGCTTTATCAATCCAGTTTACTTTAAACCAATGATTTGGTCCTTCTGGGTTGCAGTTAAACCAATACTTTGAACCTTTTACAGAACATCTTGCTAATGCTTGGTTTACAAATGACTCTGGCATCAATGCGACTTCATCTAAGAACACTCCTGCTGCAGTAATACCTTGTACTAAGTCTTGCGATCTTTCATCTTTACCACCAAATATATAAAAATAATTTATTGTTTCACCTTTTGAAATTTCTACTAAGTTGTCGGATCTTCTATCTTTTATAGTATATCCCTGTACTCTTAACATTAATTTTAGCCAAAATAAAACATTTCTTCTAAATGCACCTACAGTTTTACCTGCCATAATAAAGTTTTGTCCATTAAACTTTGTCATTGCCCATAATACAAATGATAATGACATAGAAAGTGTCTTTCCTGCTCTAATACTACCATCTGCTATTATTCCATTTTTGTCTTTTACAGGGCTTTTATCATTCCACCAAGTTAATACTTTCTTTTGTTTTAAACTAAATTTTCTAAACTTGAATATAGTACCATTTTTTATTTTTTTTCTTAAAGTTATTGCATTTTGCATAACTTGTTTTTTTAGATTAGAAATTCTTTCATCAAGAGTTAAGTTACTCTTGCTTTGATTCTTCTTCATCATAATCATCCCATGTACTTTCCACACTATCATCAAGTGCTTTTATAAAACTATCATCCTTCATATTTTCTGGATCATTAGTTCCTTCTTTTGCAATTTCTCTTTCTAATCTAATTAATTCTAATTCAAGTTTTCTGTCATCATTTTCTATTTTATGATAACTATCTAGATATCTTCTTTTTGCCTCTTGTACTCTTGTCAATGCTTCTTCTAGCCTTTGTATTATATTTATGGTACTTTCTGCTTCGGTAGTTGTTAATGTTCCATTGTCCCTATATGTGACATTATTAGATGAACTTTTTGACATTCTCACAATACTCATTTCTTTTCCATCTTGCATTTTTTTTATTTTTTCTAATATTCTTCTTTCTCTAATTGATAAGATTTTTATTTCAGACATTATTTGATATTTTTTATCATATAGTTCCTGTTGTTTCATAATCGCTTTTTCTTCATCTGTTAATAAATCATCATATATAGTTTCATATTCGCCAGTTTTTAGTGCTCTTGTGTTTCCTTTTTCTGCTCCAGGACCTCCTTTGTTTCCTTTTGCATTTTGATTTCCTTTCTTCACTTTACTTAGATTGCTGTCTCTTTTCCATTGTTTCTTTTTTACTAAATAAAGAACTTCATTATAAGTGACACCATGTTTTTCAGCAATTTGTTTGTAGGTTTTTCCAGACATATAGTCTTTTTTTATTTTAGAAATTTTGTTACTATCTTCTATCACATCATATCACCCACCTACCTTTTATCTAAAATTGCCTCTTTATTAGTTAAAGTTTCCCATCGTTTCACTATAACATCACAATATTTTGGATCTAATTCCATAGAGTAACAAATTCTATTTAATTGTTCTGCAGTAATAATAGTGCTACCACTACCTCCAAATAAATCCAAAATTATGTCATTTTCTTTGCTGGAATTTTTTACTAATCTTGCAATTAAATCTATTGGCTTCATTGTAGGGTGTAATGCACTTTGTTTTGGTCTATCAAACTCCAATATAGTGCTTTGAGTTCTGTCATTAATGAAATGATGTGCTGCACCTTCTTTCCATCCATATAAAATAGGTTCATGTTGCCATTGATAATCTTGTCTTCCCATTACAAAACAATCCTTTTTCCAAATTAAACATTCTGCTAATTTGAAACCTGAATCTTTAAATGCTTTTCTAAAATTAAGTCCTTCTGTATCTGCATGAAATACATATATAGATGCTCCTTCTTTTGTAAAATCAAACATATTTATAAATGCTTGTTTTAGAAATTCATAGAATTGAACATCATTCATATTATCATTTGCAATTTTTAATGCATCTACTGTTTTTCCAACATAGTCTACATTATATGGTGGATCTGTAAGAAGCATATCTGCTTTTTGGTTATTCATAAGATGTATAACATCTTCTTTTTGTGTACTATTTCCACACATCAAACGATGATTACCTAATATCCAAACATCTCCTGGTTTCGTAATTGGTTCTTCTATTTCTTCATAAGCAGAATCTATATCAAAGTCATCTTCTTTACTTCCGCTTATATCTTTTAATATCTCATCTACTTCATCAAAATCAAAACCAGTTAAATTTGTATCAAAGTTTTGTAGTTTTAACTCTTGTAATAATTCTTCTAATTTTTCTTCATCCCAGTCGCCCTGTATTTTATTTAATGCTATATTTAATGCTTTTTCATTTGTTTTATCTAAATCTACTACAATACATTCTAATTCTATAAATCCTAATTCTTTTAAAACTTTTAATCTTTGATGTCCTCCAATAACTGTCATATCCTTATTTATTATTAAAGGACTTACAAACCCAAAGTTTTCTATACTATTTTTAATCTTTATATATTCTGGATCATTTGGCTTTAAATCCTTTCTTGGATTATAAGTAGCAGGTATTAATTTATCAATTTTAATTGTTTGTATATTCATTTCATCACCTTCTTTTATATTTTATCTAGTAATTGCTGCTTTATTTGTTCAGCAATTTTCTTCATCATAATTGGTGGTACACTCATGCCACATACATATTGCACACTCATTCCCATAAAATCATAATCTTGAGGAAATGTTTGTATTGTTATAATATCTTTATCACTAGCATATCCTGGTACATCATATCTTAATGGTGGACTTCCACCTGCTGCTATTGTTGCTGGTGTTCTATCATCTTTTAAATACTGAGTATTAAAACAGCTTATTTTTCCTTTTTCTGTTCTTTTTATTGTGTCACTTAACTTAACATCTCTTGCTATTCGCTTTTTCCATCTTTCATATGTTAGTGTATCCTGGTTTAATTCTTTATAGTTACTATCTTTTATTTCTGCATATTTTATTGGTTTTTCATTAAATTCTAATTTTATTTTTGGAAAATTTATATTTTTGTTAACTGCAATAAAGAATAATCTTTCTCTTCTTTGAGGTACTCCCATCTTTGCAGCATTTAGCAAAAACAATTGTGTATTATATCCAATTTCATTTAGTCTTTTAATTATTAAATTTACATATCCTCTTGCATTGCCCTGCATTAATCCTTTTACATTTTCAGCAACTATTATTTTAGGTTTCAATATATTGGCCAGATCTATAAATTCAAAAAACAAGTCATCTAATACTTGACTTGTTTGACCTTCTCTAAATTTTTTGTTCTTTCCCCAGTTTTTTTCTCTTTCTCCACATAGTGAAAATGTACTACATGGAGGACTACCATCTAATATATCTAAATCATATAATTCTGCAGGTAATTCTTTTAATTTATTCATTTCTTGAATACCCATACAATAATTATATTTAGGATGATGGTTTCTTACATAGATATCATTTATTTTTTTATCGATCTCACAATTTCCAATAACATCATATCCTGCTAGTTTATATCCCATAGTAGAACCACCACCACAAGCAAAACATGAAAAAACTTTATAATTATTCTTTGGTATATTTTTTATATCTTTTAAATACCATTCATATTCTTTCATCTTATTCCACTCCTTGCTGTCCATCTACATCAAATACAAAACCACATTTTGGACACTTGCATTGGAATTTATCGTCATTGAAATCGTTTAAATCTATTTCTGCATTATCATTCATAGTTTCTTCTGTTTCTTTAATAAGTTTGTTTATTTCTTTTTCTTCAAAACCTGTGATTGATAAATCAATATTGTTATTTTCTAATTCATTAAATATGCTTTCTAACTTTTGATAATCCCATTCTCCAGATATCTTATTAAGTGCTATGTTTAATAATTTTTCTTTATTCTTGTCAAAATCAACTATTATACAATCTATATCTTCATATTTTAGATCTTTTAAGACTTTAAGTCTCTGATGTCCACTTATTACTGTCATATCTGAATTAACTATAATTGGTGTAACATATCCAAATTCAATAATACTATTTTTTATCTTTTGGTATTCTTTGTCTTTTTCTGTTAGTTCTTTTCTGGGATTGTATGCTGCCATTTTTAAATCCCCTATTTTTAATTTTTTTAGATTCATTTTGTTTTCCTTCTTTCTTAAAACATTCAACTTGCTTATATCAATTTTTACATTCTCTTCTCATACACATATCATATTTCATATCAAATACCTTCTTTTGCATAAAAAAAGAACCTGTAAAAACCGATTTACAAGTTCGTTTTATCTATATTATTTCAAAAAATAAAAGGGGATTTATTCTTTTAAACATATTTTTTGATGTTATTATTATAAATTATTGACAATGACATGTCAAGGACAAGTTTTGGACAAATTTTGTTATTCAAAAATTACATTTTTCTTATCCCATCAATACCAAACATAAGCACTGCAATTTCTTCGATTGCTGAATTTGCATCTCTTCTAATTTGTCTCTCACTTATATGGTATTTTTCGGACATCATATTTATTTTTGGTTTATATTCTCCAACAACATACAAGTCGTTTAGAATGTGGGCTTTTCTCTTTTTTTCTTCATTTTTACTTTGGTCCGCTTCGTATAAATAAAATTTTATAATTCTTTTTATATGCGTTAATATAATCTCTGTTCTTTTTTTCGATGCCAATATAGATTGAACTACGGTTACCTCATCATAAGATTGACAGAATAGTTTATCTAATACCTCTTCTACCGTTGCAGTTTCTAAATCCTTTTCAGTAAAAGTTGCTTGTTTACAAGCCTTTACAAAATTTCTATAATTTTTAAATAATAATCTTGTATTTTTTATCTTAATATCATATGTTATTTTTTCTTTCAATCTTTCTTCATTTTTTGCTTGTTCAATCCCCTTTTTTATTCCTTTTGCTACTCCTTCAGTAACAAGTTGTTCTATTAATTCTAATAATTTACTTTCTCTCTCAGAAATTTCTATTTTATCCATACAAAAACCTTCTTTCTTCTTAGGTAGATTGTATGCTATGAACCTTAATAAATTATAATTCTATGACCTTTGATATGTATTACAATATTTCCTATTTTATTTTTGATACATTTTCAATTCTCTTACTAATGTATCTATTGCTTCGATATATCCATAACTATCTGTATTATCTTTTCTTACCTGGATATACTGCTTATTTTTCATCTTCTGTTTTAGTTCGTTTGCCTTTTTTATTGCTTCCTTTGTTTCCATCTTCTGTACTTGCCTCCTGTTCTTTTGGAATGTCCATATATAATTGTTTTTCAATAAAATTCTCCCAATATGGACTATCTGTAAATGTAACCTCAAAGAACATTTGATTATTTTGATTTCCTAATACAGATTGATAACCATTTAATACTCTCCATTTTTTCTTTTGTGCATCCCATAAAGGTTTGCCTATTAATAATAATATTTGGACCCATCCTAATTTTTGATTAGTTACTATTTGATTTTCTTCATTGTCAATTTTTTTAGGAATTCCACTTGTTTCTGTCACATTATCTTTTTTCTTTGGCATTTTCTTTACCTCCGTTCATATTATTCTTTAAAATAAGCCCCATTCTGCAAATTTCTCAAATCCACCTTTTGTTTGGATGTATTTTCTTGCTTGTTCTACTATTTCTTCATATGGTTTTCCATCTACAAATTCATCTCCAATAGCACAACTTAATTCTACTGGTTTTCCTATTTTCTGTGCTTTCATAAACACATATATATTTATGCTTACATCAGCTTTTGACAAATCTTTTCCGTGTAGTCCGTCCTCCTGTAATGCTATCTCCCATATCACTTCCTAATTTTCTATTTGTAGCTCCAGTATCAACATTTGTTCCACCTATCCAATCTCCTAATGGATTTATTATTGCAGTTGGATAAATACTTTTTAATTCTTCTGTTTTTGCATTACTCTGACATATAATTACTTTATTTTTTGGCATATCTAATATATATTTACCATCACTATTATACTTATTATAAATTTGATGTGCTAAATAACTTATTTGCTGTTGTTCTTCTGTTAATGGCATTCCTTTGAATATTCCATTATCCCCACATCTTACTTTTCCTTTTTGATTATTTGCTAAATATTCATCTTGTTTTGCTGCTATTATTTCTATTGCAATATTATTTGTTCTAGTAATTCTATATACAATCTCAAATATATCTGTTTCATTATACTTAACAGAACTTTCTATTATTATTTTGCAATGTCCATGTCCTATTAATACTTCAACTGCTATTTTAGGATTTTCTTGTAGTTTATATCCTAAATCTACTATTGCACCTGCTATTCTATCTGCTATTTTATCTGGATGATCCGGATTTACTTTTTCTATCATTTTACTTTCCTCCTAATATTAAATTTAATTTGTTATCAATATTTTTGAATACTACCATAAAACTATCTTGACTTGAAAAGAAATTTACACTCATTTGCACTATTGTGTTTTTTAGTCCTTCTATTTGTTCTGTATGTTGTTTTTGTAATGTTTTTATAGCAAATTCGTGTTGTTGTTTTAGTTCCTTATTTTCTCTTCTTAATTTGCAGAATTCATCAAATCTTACTTCTTCTAGCTTAGAAATGTTTACTTCTTCAAGTAAACCTACTGCATCTAAATCATAAATGAACCTGCCTTTTTTCTCTATATATCCTACCCATTCCTGATCTGCTGCATCTTGATACAATCTTGTTTTTATAAGTCTATCATCTTTGTTAATTTCAATAGTTTCAAAATATGTCCATCCTTTATTTGTATCTTTCATCACTCTCTTTGAGTAATTTCCTTGTTTGTCTTTTTCATATCCAAATTGTTCTAACTCCTTTAAATCTCTTTCAAATTTAATTCTATACATTTTCATTTACCTCCATTTTTAATATTTTTAATAACTGCATCCAACATTCTTTATCACACTCATCACCATAACTAATTGGATGTTCTATATCTCTAATTATTACTTGCTTGTCCTTATTAGTTATGAGATGTAAGTTATTTTTTATGAACTCACAGGTCCATTGAACCATGTATGTTCTTCTTCCTAGTGCATATCTTTCTGCTCCTACTATCATTGCACTTATATCTTCTATTTTCCCATTTAAATTCACTTGCATATTCTTTTCCTTTCTACTGTTCATTACTGTTCAAAGCTGTTCAATTTTCTAATTGCCTCTTCCAATTTTTCATTATCAAATCCAGTATTAAAGTTAGTATGTATAATATGTATTTCTTCAAATTGTTCAATAATGTCCTTTATTTCATCATCTAAAATTAAATAATTATCTGCTTTACCATATTTTTCATCTTCAAGAAAATCCTTTATTTCTAGTCCTCTTTTTCCACTACTTAAACTTATTGTTGTTGCAAATATTCGCATTCCATATTCTGCAAGTCTTGAATTTACTATTCCAATATCCAATTGATTTAATCGCCATGTCGAACTTAATATTATCTTGACATTATAATTTTGTTTTTGTAATTCCTGGTTTAATTTCATCAAATTATTTAAACATTTTGGATCAAAAGGAAAACAGTTCATACTCATAATTCCTTCTACTTGATGTCTTTCAAAGCACTCATTCCAGTATTCCATATTGTTTAGTACACCATCTATATCTAAAAATATATAAAATAATTTTTGTTTTTTTATTTCATCATAATAACATCCAGGACATCCCATTTTTTCTACTCGGCAGTGTTGCCATTCTTTATCAGTACATTTCATTCTTTTGTACCTCCTTCACATCTAAATTTATAATCAGAACATTCATAATTTTCTTGTTTATATGTTATATGTTTATCACACCATATAATGCTAGGATTGTTTGTTTTATACCCCTGATTATATTTGCAATTATTACATTTACCATCATCTTTTATTTCTTTTCCTGTAAAAAAATCAATTATCATTTTCATTTTCTACCTTCATTTCAAAATATTTTTTTACTTTTAATTTCTTTAATTCCAAATCTCTATTTAACATTGCAGCAATAGCTGCTGTTTGTGGGTTGTCTGCATCATTAGGAACTTTCACTAACATTTCTGCCATTAAATCAATTATTCTATCTTTCTTTAAAAGCTCTTTTGCTAACTCTAGTTTTTCTTGATTTCTTTTATCTATTACTTTATTACTAAGTTTTATTTCTTCTTGTTGTGATTGTATTATTTTTAAACTATCATTTAATAAATCTAATAGTTCTTCCTTGCTTTTATTTTTTAAGTTGATTGTTGTTTCAAATATCATAAATTATTCCTCCTTTGTAACTTGATATGCATTCATATTAGCAATATTTATTCCTTCCATTTTTGTTTCAAGAATATAGTTATATTTTTTTAATAATCTTCTATTTTTAACTTTCTTTTTAAAATCTTCTACATCTTTTTCATTATCAAATGTTGTTACAAATGTTGTTCCTCCCATAAAATATATAACTAACTTATACATACTATTTTCCCTCCTTTTCTGCTTCCATATTAATTGTTTCAATAATTTTTTGTACTGCTAATGGTGTGTATTGTATTTCACTTTCTCTAAATGCATTAGTAACTATTTCTGCATCATTTCTTTGCATTCCACAGCCCATTAGTAACTTTTTAAATCTTTTTCTTGTAATTCGCTCTAGTCCATATATTTTTAGAAAATGTCTTACTTTTTCTTTTGGAAATTTAAGTGTTATAGACATTTCGCCTTCAGTCATTTCTTTTGTGGCATATTGCATTGCATCAATGGCATCATCATTATTTTCTTCTTTAAATTCATAATTTGCTAGTTCTTTTATAGTCTCGTCTCGACCCTTATATAATACTTTTCCAATATTTAATTCTTGGCTTTCTGTTGGCATATTATTCCTCCTTTCCAAATATTTCTTTATTTGCTTTTTTGCATTTTCTTCCTTCGATTTCAAATAATACTTTCGCAAAGTCAACTTCTCCATTTTCATCAAAATACTCTTTTATTATCATAAATAGTGGAAGTTGTCCTTTACCTCTAAAACTAAATATAATACCTGTCTTTTCTCCTTTTATCTCTAATGATGGCATTATTCTTCATCCTCCTTTGCTACTTGAAGTAGACACATTAACCCTATTCCTAAAAATGTACCTAATAACAACCCTAATATAAACTTAATCATTAGTAACACCTACTTTCCATATATGCTATACATATATACAGTTTCTCTTAACGAATCTAATTCAATATACTGGTCCCTTATTGTTATTTTCTGTTCTTCCACTTGTTGTTCTAAAGTATTAATATACTCTTGTTTTTCATTGTTTTGTTTTGCTAATTCTTTATTTATTGCAATACATCCGCTTGCAAATCCTAGTATAAAAGACAATAATACTACCAATGCACCTTTTATACTTTCATTTCTAGCATACATTTCCTTATCATAATACTTTGTTTTCATTTGTTTCCCTACCTTTCTATAAATTTTTTTCCATTACACCACATATAGTTTTCAGTTGGACAAAATTCATCATAAACATCTGCAAAATTCTCATGCTCATCGCAATACATGTCTCCATGTTCTACATACATACAATGTTCGCATAATTCGCAAGTTATATTTTGTTTATTTTTATGTCTTTTTCTTTGAACTGGTTTTGCCATTGTCCCTCCTTCCCATCTGCAGCATAATATATTTTTGTAAATCAATATTTTTCTTTGTTCTGCAGATATTTAGATCCTGGATTTCGTTTTCTAACTCTGTTATTCTGTTTTTTAGTTTTCTGTTTTCATATACTTCATCATAATAAAGTTGTTCATAATCTTTGTTTTCCATATCATAGATCCTTTTTTCTTTTATTTACTTTATCTAATAATTTTGCTACTACAACACCCGTTTTTGTTAACTCTGTATCTTCTTTAAATAAATTATTTCTATTCATTATTAGTTCTTCAGCATCAGAAACCACAATCAAATTATTCAAATCAAAATTTCTATTGTTTCCATCTGCAAATATTACTTTATGTCCCTTTGGAACTTTTCCATATTTTTGTTCATATAAGTAACGATGTTTCCTAATCCAATTCGCATTTCTATGTCCATCTTGTATTTTAATTAATATATATCCATTTTTATCTACTCTTTCACTACCAATTGCTCTTGCATTCGCTGGGATATTTCCTTTTTTGAACATTGTTGCTTCACATCTTTTATATTGGTAGGAGGACATTTTTTTGCCCTTATTCCACGAAGTTTGTCCTTTTTCAAATCGCCCTCCAACTATTCCACTTTGTAAATTATGTTTATTTTTTATATTAGCAATAGCACTTTCACTTACATTCATATTAAATCTTTTATTAAATCTATCAGTTAACTCTTTTAAAGTAATGCCTTTTACATTATTTTTTACAAATTCTATATGTTCATCTTTATATTTTCTATGTTGTTCCTTTCTTCTTCCAACTTTCAATTTATGCCCACTGAGATATGATTTCATCGCTTTATATGTAATATTTGTATTGAATCTATTATTAAATTCTATTTGTAAATCTAATATTGTCTTTCCTTTACAATTATCCGCAATATACTTTCTCATTTCTTCAGTGTAAAATTTACTCATTCTTTCCATCTCCTATTTGTAATATATCTGGTATTTGATTTGTTTTCCCATATTCATCAAAATGTTTTTGTGCTTTTAATGCTAATTCTCCATTATTTATAATTGTTTGCGCTATATTGGCCATACTTTTAGCCCTTTCTCTTTCTTCTTGCAATGCTTCTCCTTTTAGACTTTCATCGTTTAATCTTTCTAGTTCTTCAAATAAGTGATTATTAAGATCTACCAATTTATTTTTTGTTCCCATTTTTTACTTTTTCCTCCTTATTTTTAAATTCAATTCTGTCTATATCTGTATCCTCTGCAAAATCTACATCTCTCATTAAAACTTTTTCTAGTTTTTTTTAATCTATTTTTGCTACTAAATCTATATATTCTTCGGGATCCTTTGATGGTTCTTCCCATACTTCTGCACACCCTCGTATTTCTTTTTTTAATGACTCATAATCAGATTTTGCTTTTTCTAGTTCTTTATATTCTTCCATTGTCATTTTTACTTCCATAACTATATCTCCTTTATTTTTAGATTATATTTATCTTCAAATACTTTCTTTTTTGTTATGTATTCTTTTGTTTTAAAACCTTTTACATCAATAACTTCTGATGTTCCATCATTATTGAATATTATAAAATCCGCTTTATATTTTAGTCCTGGTGCTAGTATAAATACAGGCTGCAAACAAAAACCTTTGATGTCTCCGCCCTGCAGCCTTAGTTTTAAATCGCAATAATAATCCGCTTCTTTTTTGCTATCAAATGTTTGTCCATCTACAGATGTTTTTACTGCACTATATTTACTTTTTTTGTTTCCTTTTTTCTGATATTCTCTATATTGTTCGACACTCCAATGTTCTTGCATAACTATTCTCCTAAAAGTTCTTTATAAATATCTTTGAACTGATCTTTGGTATATTTTTGTCCACCTGCTAATATTAATGCTATATCTTCTTGTTCGCATATTCCTTTACCAGTTCCAATGTAGAATTTTATTTCTTCTGTAACTACATCTTGTGTTTTTATTATTCCAAGTTTGTTTTCTCCGAAATTTCCTATCCATAATATTTTTAAAACTTTCATAATTTCACTCCTTTGGCATCTCATATCTTGCCATAGTTTTTGCTTTTAATATTAAGTCTATTTCATCATGTGTTCCATTTAACGCTGCTGCTGAAAATGTATTTATTATTTCTTTTAATACTTCTTTTGCTCTTTCTTCTGTATCATACCTTGCTAATGTATATTGACTATCACTTGTTGTATTTGCAAGTATTTTAAATCTTCCATCATCATCTTCTAATGGATTTCCTATTCCTAATATTTCTACATTTTCAAAATTAATTGCAGTATCTCTATCTTGACTTATAATTAACACTTTTTATTCCTCCTTTTTGACCTTTGCACATTTTAGGTCCTTTAATATTCTAGGTGTATATTTTCTATTTTCTTGATTACTTTTCAATGTTTCTATATTTTTTATAGTTGCATCGGTTTCTGCGCAAATACCTTTTGTTATAAACTTACTAGTGTATGGTTTTATGGTATTTATTAAATCAATTTTATCTTTAATTATTCTTCTTTCTTGTAATACTTTTTCTAGTTTCTTATATGTAGCCATTATTTCTATTGCATTTAATTTACTTAATTCAATTTCGTGTAGAAGGTCATCTCTTTCCCCTTCTTTGTTGTATAATTCTGTGTTTAATTTCTTTTCTGTTTCTTCAATGTCATAAAAGAAATATTTAATATTTTCTAGCAATTCTAATGACTGCTGCATATCTTCAATTATCATAATTTTTCCACCTTTCCTTTGTATAATTTTTCTAGGTTGTGTTTGTTTCTAAAAATCGCTAATGTGAATATAATTTATTATTTTGTGTTATGTTTACTATTTAATAGTTTTAGTTTTACAAGCATATCTACGAGTTCCTGGATTGTTTTACATTTTCTTAATTCTATAAATATCGCATCTGAATATGCTTTACAACCTATTACGAATCCTATTATAAAAACTAATATATAAATCATAATTCCTCCTACATACTTATGTGCATTCCTGTTCTTGTTTTAAATAATTCACAATATTCAAATAAACCTTTCTGCTGTCCATTTAATAAGCAATGTGGAAATTCACTATTCAATGTAGGAACACACCACTCACAATTTTCACAAGTCTTTAATCTTCTTGATATCAATTCATTTTCATTTACAGCCATGTTATCCTCCTTCATAGTTAGACATCTCATTTATTATTGTATCTACATCATATTGTGTACTTAATTCAGTTTGATCTAATGCTGATAATATACATTTTTTAAAATATGCTTTTGGTATTTGTATTCGTGATTTTGTATTTGCAATAGCAAAATTCTTTAATCCATATAATAATTTTTTTGAATTGATTTCTTTTATCTTTTCTCTTGTATCTAGTTGCATATACATTTCTTTTAATATTTCTGTTATCTCAATAGAAAGTTCTGGAGAAAGAATATGCATTTCACAATTAGATATCAGCATATCAAATTCCATCTTTTCCATCTCATCCATCATCTTATCCAAATTTTTATTTTCCTGTGGTTTGTGATTAGAAGGATAGATAGATTTCATTTCCTTTAATTTAATTTTATTTAATTTTATTTGATTTGATTTTATTTGATTTAATTTGTTATTTTTTGCTATAAATCTGCTATTGTTTTTTATAACACTTGTTATAACTTTGTTATTATTTTTTGATAACATTGTTATAGTTTTGTTATTTTTGCATACACCTTTTATCTTTTTTTTCGATTTATTTGTTATAACTTTGTTATCGTTTTGTTTTCCCCATCTATTTTGCATTGCTTTCTTTCCTGCTTGGCTCCTTTTTTCTTTTAGTGTTTCATATTTTTCCATTCTTCTTAATAAACTAGCAGACCAAAATGACTTATTATCTGTATTAAATAATCCATTATTGCTTTCACTATCTGTATATTCATTTATACAATCCATTAAATATTTTTCTACATCAATAGTAGTTCCCGTTTGCATCTTTATTGCTCTATATGTAGTTTTATTGAGAGGTAATTTGTATATTGCTTCATTTCTTAACATTTCTAATATTGCCCAATATAAGCCATATCCGTTCTAATCCATAATCGCATCTCATTGCTAATATTTTTGGATCAGATAATGCATTTGCATCATGACTAAAATAATAAACATCTTTATTGGCCATCTTTTACCTCTCCTTTCTTTTTAGTTAATACATCCATAGTAATTTGTCGATTCTTATATACATCATTTAAATATTTCTTTTCACATATTGGTCCAAATCCCCTTTGAATACTTTTCCAAGTTTTTAATTCTTTTCCACACATTCTGCAATTAAATGATGTATCTTTTACATCCGGACATTTCTTCAATGCTTTTATTGCTAAAGTAATGGCTTTTATATCATTTAAATAAATTTCATCAGAATCATCATTTTGTATAAAACTAAGCCTGTCCCTTTTTAGTTCTTCTAATTGATTTATCGCTTTTATACTATTCATATGAACCTCCATTAAAATGGATATAACTTTAATTCTAGATTTAGTCCTGGTCTTGCTATTGTAGTATTTATATTGGTTTCTTCATATACTTTACTTTGCATTATGTCTTGGTTTGAATTTGTATCTGATAAATGGCATAGTATAATATTTTTTACATAACTTAAGTCATTAGATTTTAAGAATTTTATTACATTATCTAAACTAAAATGACTTTCTAGTAATCTTGTATATCTAGTTTTATTTATTACTCCATTTTTTGCATTTTCTTTTGCTATTTCCTTATTATAGTTACATTCTAAAAGTAAATAATTTAATTTATTAAATTTGTATTTAATATAATATGTATCAGTAGCATACAATAATTTTTCTCCAGTAATTTTATGTTGTATTAAAAATCCTAATGGTTCTGCAGCATCGTGTTGTGTGTCGAATGGAAGTATTACAAAATTTCCAATTTCAAATTGCTTTAATGCTTTTATAATTTTAAATCTATGGCCAACTAAATTTTGTTTTTGAAATGTACCTGCAGACGCATATATATCCATTCCATATAATGCAAAGTTTGTAGCATATTTTAAATGATCCATATGTTCATGTGTTATTAATACTGCTTTTATTCCATTAAAATTAAAATTTAATTCCTTTTGAACAACTTTAAAATTAACACCTGCATCTAATATTAATTTTTCATTGTCATTTGCTTCTATTAGGTAGCAGTTACCACTAGAACTACTACCTAATACTTTTAATTTCATTAAAATGCTGGTCCTTCAGTTGTAGTATCTTGTGTTTTTTCTTCAGATACAGGTTGAGGAACTTCTCCAGGAGCATCTAATTGTTTTGGCTCTTCTATGTCTATAATTTCCTTATTTGCATTTTCTTCTATTTCTTCAGCAACTTGTGTTTCTATTACATTTTCATAAGTATTATCGTTATTTTCTATTACATATGCATAACTTTCATTTACTTTTTTAGGATCTATTGCAACTGCATTGTATGTTGCTCTAGCAATAGTTTTTCTTGCCATTTCTTCATACCAGCCATCTATCTTTTCTTTTCCTACTTTTTTTCCATTCTCCCATTTATCTTTTTCGCCACCCCAGAATTCAGCTGCAGCATAAGCTGGTTTTCTCTTATCTATATCTTTTTTAGAAAGTGTTATTATTTTATTTCTTGATTCATCAATATATTGTACATACCCAAATCCGCCGATTATTTCGCCTCTATCAAATGGATTTTTAATTACAAAATTGTATCTAGTAATGTTATCTTTATTTACTATCTCAAAAACATCATTTGAATATATTAGTTCAATGATTATATTTCTAATAGGGTATAATGATAATTGTGTTGCTATATATTCTAGCCCTTTATATCCCTTTAAAAATCCAATATCATATTTTTGTGTTTTATTATTTTTATATGGTATTGCATTTAAATGATTAGGTATTTGCATATCTAATCCTAATTTTGCATGATGTACTACTGCTATTGCCAAATCATTCATATTAACATTTTGCCAAGTAATTGGTAAGTTATTTTTATCTTCTTCTTTGGTTGATTTCCAACTATTTTTATTTTGTCTTGCTTCCTCAGCTTTTTTTAATGCATTGTCAATTCCTATAAAATATCCTCTAATTAGTTGTTTTTGGTATTCATTTAAATTTAATACTCCCACATTACCTTGAAATTCTTTCATTACCATTCCTGTAAATCTCTCACTTGCTGTTAATTCTTGCTTTTGTACTGATGCTTCTTCTTTTTTTACTAATTCATTACTCATATTATTTAGCCTCCTTAACTATAAATTTCATTCCAGTTCTATCTTCATTTTCTACTTTTACTGTACAAAAAGCGGGTACACATACTAAATCAATACCACTTGCTGCTACATATGATCTAGTAATAGCAATGGCCTTTATTGCTTGATTTATTGCACCCGCTCCTATTGCTTGCATTTCTACTCTTCCTTTTTCAGTTAATATTCCTGCTATTGCTCCAGCAACAGCATTTGGATTTGATTTACTTGATATTTTTAATGTTTCATTATTCATTTGATTTTCCTCCTATTTTATTCTTAAACTTGTCTTATTATCGACTATTCTTATTCCTGGTATTATTTCTCCAGTATCTTTAAAATGATTCTTTATTGCAGTTTTATCAACTTGTGTTGTTGTTACTTCTTTCTTAAATTCTGATGGTATTTCATCTTCATTTTCTATTTCTATGCTCATAGGATTTTTAGTAATTTTTAACTTTCCTAATTCAGTTGGTATTTCTTCTAGTCCTAATCGTTCCATATTTTCTTTTACATATTGATAAAACTTATCTAGTTTCTTCTCACCTTGTTTTCTTATATCCGCAAGTCTTTTTTCTTCTGTTTTCATTGCATCTAATAAACTTTCACTATTTTTTATGTATCCAATAATATTTGAGCTTTTATTTTGCAATTCTAATGCTAACTCATTTCCTAATTCGCTGTATTCTTCTTCTGTTAGTTCTCCTTCTTGCGCTTTGTCCATTATTTCCACAAATTTATTAGTTATGTTATATAAACTTAGATTACTCACTCTATATCACCTCGATTCTTAATTTAGAATCTGTAGTTACTACTAAACTAATTATTTGTGTACCTATATAATCAATTTCATTTATTGATTCTCTATTGTCTATAAATATTGGTGCTGAAGTATTATAAAATTTTATTAATGTATTTATAATATCTAGTCCGGCAAGTATTTTATGAGCATTGTTTACATCTGTGTATGGAACACCATTTACTAATGTATCGCAGCATTCTATAAGTCCACCATTTATTTGCGTGTCAAATAATCTGAATTTTACTAATTCAAATTTACTATTTATAGCATTTTCCAATAACTCAACTTTTGTTTTTGTAAACTCTTCTAGTGCATATTGTTGACCTTCTAGTTCCTGTATTTTGTTTGAAATATCTTCTTCTGATGTTTGTAATTCTTCTATACGTTGTTTTGTTTTTTCTTGTGTATCTCTTTCATTTAGTGTTTTATTTAACTTGTTAATTTCTTCTATTATTTCTGCTTTTTTATTTTGTAGATATGATATATCCCCATTTGTTAAGTTCTTTACTTTTTCTTCTAATTCTTCTATTTCTTTGATTTTATTACTATACTCTGGTAATGAAGTTACATCAAATGAGTTGTCTGTTTCTTTTGCTTTTTCAATTTCTGCTATTTTAGTATTTATTTCTTCTAGTTTGTTATCTAGTTTTGGAAGTTCTTGTTGTATTTTTTCTCTAGCCTTTGTATTTTCATCTAATCTTATATTTATAGTTTGTCCTTCTCTATTTATTGCCTCTTGTTCACTTCTTTTATGTAGATTTAAATTATCTTCAAATTGCTTTTTTATTTCTTCCTTTTTATCTGTTTCATACTCTCTTTTACAAGTTGGACATATGAATGAGTTTGGATCAAATTCTAATGTAGTTTTACTAACTTCATCCCATTTTTTATATAACTCTTCTTTTCTTTTTTGGTCTAATTGTATTTTTAATAATCTATCACTATCTTCTTCCTGGTTTAATCTAATTGTATTCTCAATTACCTTTTTTTCATTTTGTAAGTTAATTAAGTCTGTAGAATATTTTTGAGAATATTCAGTTTCCTTTTTTAATTTAAAGTCTGCTAATTCTTTTTTTGCAATTGCTAATTGATCTGCTATTCTCATATTTTCTTTTGCTTTTGTTTGTATATCTGTCATTTCTAATTCAATGTTATTTAGTTGTTTGTTATATTCTTCCTTTTGTTCTTCTACTTTCTTATAATCAATATCGTGTTCAGTTATTAAAGTATTTGTAAGCTCATCAATTCTTACAGGTATAGTTTCTTTTTCCTTATTTAAATCTTTTATTTTTGCTTGTACTACTTTTTTATAGTCATCAATGGATCTACCTTCTAAATTGTCTTTTAATATTTTAAATTCTTCTTTTGAATCTAGTATTTCATCATCAGAAATATTTGCTCCAGAAATATTTATTAGTAATTCTCTTCTTTCTGTCCATTTCAATTGATTATTAAAATATGATGGGTCTGTAATTAATTTAAATAAACTTTCTGGAATTAAACTATTGATTTTTTCCTCATAATCTTTCTTTTTTACTGGTACTTCATCTATCCAATAATTAGTTTCATGCCCAGAAAATTCTCGATCGCTTTCTCCTCTTTTCTTTATCCATTTCTCTTGCAACACTTTTTTAAAAGTCATATCTACACCATCTATTACTAAAATTGCTTCAACTTCATGTTCTAAAAAGTGTATTGGATTATTATTATTATCTAATGTTTTTATATTGAAATCTTTTCTATCGCTACTATCTTTATCAAAAAATAACCATTTAAATGCATCAAATATTGTTGTTTTTCCTGTTGCGTTTGCTCCATAAATATTTGTATTTTGACAATTAAAATCTATTTTTAACTCTTTTATTCCTTTAAAATTCTTCAGTTTTAAACTAAATATTTTTATTTCCATTTACTATTTTCTCCCTTCTTTTTTATTCCAATAACATCCTTCACAACTATATGCTTCTGGACAATCGCATCCATTTGGATTACTACACATTATTAATCACCGGCCTTTGACTTTGTTTTAATTCAAATGCCTTTTGAGCATCTTCCATTGCTTCTATAAAACCACAATTAGAGCATATATCTGTTTTTCCATCTCTGCGGCTTAATGCTGGTCTATCTCCAAGTGGTCCATTACATTTTGGACATTTTTTCATAATTCCTACCTTTCCGCTCTTGATTTCCATATTTTTATATGTTAGAATGAAAATAGAGCATTTATATAAGTGTTTTTATAGAACTATTTATTACTTTTGCGGGTATTTGGTAGTTCTATTATTTTTGCGTTTTGCTTTTTGTAACCAATTTCTATTTCATCAATAAGTAATTCATATCTAGTATCTGTACATAATTCTGATATCTTTCTTCTTTTTACACTTGGATCTGAGTAGTCATTTGATTCATTTATGTTTCTTATTTGTAATAAGATATCTGATACACTAAATTTAATATCTTTGATTTCCTTTTCTTTTAATGAAATAGTTTCTTCTAGCTGTTTAATTTTTAATGCTTCCTCTGTATGCTTTCCTTTCATATTATTTACCTCCTTTCAATCTTCTTAATTTATACTTCATTGTGGCCAATGTTATAATGTGCCAAATGTAGCAATCTTGTAATCTATCTTCTTCCATATTTTTTACTCCTTTTCTTATTTTCACTTTCTTCATAAATTGTTTCTATAATAAGTATTACCATTAAACCTAAAACTGGTACTAGATATTCTCCTCCAAATGCTTGGTGTCCTCTAAGTTTATTAGCATAATTTATTGATAATATTGTTAATATAATCGTTACTATAATTACTAGTAATTCTAATATTCTTACTAAAAATTTCTTCTTATTAATTTTTTTCATTTCCTACTACCTCCAATTTATTGACAAATCCTCCAATATTTAATAGTTTCATATTTTTTATTGCTGCATCTAATTCTTTTTCATTGTGAATTCCGTCTTTTGCAAGCTCTTTCCATATTCTTTTTTCTCTTTCATCTGACAATAAAAACCTCCTCCTTTTTTGTGTGGTGTCCGCAATTTTTTAATTTAATTTTTAATTTGTTCATGATTCCTCCTGTTCTATTCCACTTTGAGTGGAAATCAAAGGTAAATTAATAAACTCCATAGGTACATTATAAAGACTGCATAATTCATTAAAGTTGTGTACATCTATAGATGTTTTTCCTTTCTCCCATGAAATAATTGTACTTTTGCTTTTGTGTAGTTTATCAGCTACTTCATCAAGGGTATATCCTGCATTAATTCTTGCTGCTGTTAGTGTTATTCTAAACATATTTCATTCTCCTTTCCTAAGTTTAAGGTCATTCTATTACACTTTAAGTGGAATGTCAATACTTTTAGTAAAACTTTTTTCACTTTTTTATTGTTTTTTTATACTTTAAGTGTTATAATAATGGCATATCAAACAAAAGGAGGTTTTCAGATGTTATCAAAAGATGATACTTATAGAAAAATTTTTGCTAATAATCTTAACTATTATATGCAAGTCAATAATAAGATTCAGGATGATTTAGTAAAAGATTTAGGATTAAAGACTTCGACTATTTCTAGTTGGTGTAATGGTCAAAAATTACCTCGAATGGATAAGATTGTACTATTAGCAGATTACTTTGGAATACATTTTTCAAAATTAATTGAAGAGAGAACTGACAATAATTATTTTGAATTTGTAGCTGAAGATGATGCCATGTTTCCTTTATTAGATGTAGGAGATATTGCATTGGTTTATAAGCAAAATAATATCGAAGATGGTGCAACACTGCTAATAAATATGGATAATCATAATACAATTAGAAAATTTATTTTAAGTGAGGATAAAACTTATTATAAATTAATTGCTATGAATGGTTGTTACAAAAACATAGATTTAAAAATTACAGATATAAATAAAATCAGAATACTTGGTAGAATTATAAAAACAGAAAACAAAAGTGCTTTTAAATAAATATATTATACGAGAAAGGAGAAAAATATGGAACCACTTTTAGGAGTTATTGGATTAATCATACTTATTGGAATCTGTGCTTGTATAGATTCTCACAACAAAAAATCCAAAAAAATTGAAGATATAAAAAAGAATAAAAATGCTTCTCTATTTTTAACACTATTACATTACAACGGTCTTCCTATTGCTCAAAATGTAAAAACTCAAGTATTTTCAAAATCAAATGAATACGAATTTTGTGCAAATAATATGTCTTTTAATTTAGATAAACAAAAAGTTACTGATGTAACAATGACCAATAATATAGAAATACAAAAAAGTTATAGTTCTAGTGTTGGTGGTGCAATAGGTGGTGCAGTTTTATTTGGCCCATTAGGTGCTATGATTGGTGGAAGATCTAAAGAGAAAACTTCAAATATAGTAACTTCATATTTAATTTTTACTTATTTAGATAATAATGAAATTAAATATATTGCATTTGATTGCACTAATAGCACAAAAGCAATTAGATTTGTTACAGAATTTCAATTAAGTAATAAAACAAAAGAAGATAAAAAAATAGAATTATAAAAAAGGATAATGTGTATTGTTTTTGCGGACACCACACATTATCCAGAGCGTAATCACTATTGAAAGTGAATACTTTATTATTATATCGTAAAGTAACTTCATTTTCAATAGTAAATTAAAAATTTATTATAAGAAAATGGAGGTTTTTTATTGTGGAAAAAAAGAAGAAATCAGCTTTATATGTAAGGGTTTCAACCACTCATCAGATTGACAAAGATTCTTTACCTTTGCAAAGAAGCGATTTAACAAATTATACAAAATATGTATTAGGAATTGATGATTTTGAAATATTTGAGGATGCAGGTTATTCTGGTGGAACAACCGACAGACCCGCATATCAAGATATGATGAATAGAATTAAAAAAGGAGAATTCACACATCTAATTGTATGGAAGATTGACCGTATTAGCAGAAACTTACGAGATTTCTCAGAAATGTATGATGAATTAAAAAAATATAATGTAACTTTTATTTCAAGAAACGAACAATTTGATACATCTACAGCTATGGGTGAGGCAATGCTAAAAATCATATTAGTATTTGCAGAACTTGAAAGAAAACTAACAGGAGAACGTGTTTTTTCTGTTATGATTTCTCGTGCTCAAAAAGGTTTATGGAATGGTGCTACGATTCCACTAGGTTATGAATGGGATCCAGAAATAAAATTTCCTAGACCATATGACAATGAAGCAAAAGTGGTTCAGTATATTTATGACCAGTATGAAATAATAAAGTCCACTACAAAATTAGCTAAAAAATTAAATATTGAAAAGATTCCAACAAAAAGAAATGGTACTTGGACCCCTCGTACAGTTGGAAGCATACTTACAAATCCTTTTTATATTGGAACATATCGTTATAACACCAAAACTAGAAAAACTCGAAGATGGAAAGACAAAAGCGAATGGGTTGTTGTAGAAGATAATCATCAAGCCATAATTAATAAAGAACAATTTGAAAGGGTGGAAAAAATTATTCAAGGAAATTATAAGGGTGATAAAAATTACCAAAGAACAAACAATAAAGTTCATATTCTTTCTGGAATAGCAAGTTGTCACAAATGTGGAAAGAAAATGCATTCTGGATTGGATCGTGCTAGAAAAGAAGGTTTTACTCCTTCTAGATACACATGTTATGCTTTTAATGTTAATTATACCTGTGCAAACTATTCTAGTGATTTAGCAATATTACCAGGATTAATAAATTATATTGCTAACTATATGACATTACAAGAAAGAATCACATCAAAGCATTCTTTACGTGATATGGAAAGCATTTTATTGCGTGGAAAATATTTTGAAGACATAGATCATATTGAAAAACAAGATTTAAAAAACACTTATGATTTATTAATTAATAATACCCTTGTTACTTATAATTCATTTGAAAAAGAAAAACAAGAAATAATTATAAGTCAAAATGCAATTTATGAAGCAGAAAAAGAAAAATATGAAAAAGCATTGAAACGATTAGATGATCTTTATCTTTATGATGTCGATTCTATGAGTCAAAAAGACTTTGTAATTAAACGTAAGGAAATTTCTGATAAAATTGAAAGTGTAAATAAAAAAATACAAGAAGTAAAATTGAATGATACACCTTTTATTAATAATAACGATTTCAATGTATTGTCAAAAGCAAGTTTTTATTTATTAACTAAAAATTTATCAAGTGTAAAAAATATTGATGTAATATCTTTATTGAATGATTTGGATAAACAAACTATAAAAGATTTTATAAATACAATCATTGCTGATGTTTCTGTAGAAAGAGGAAAAATCTATAATATTACTTTCAAAAATGGAATAACACATCACTTTAATTATAAAAATTAATAAAAAATATCAAAAACGCCCAAGTGGTTTTTACTTACAGCCACTTGGGTTTTGTCATATCATATTTGATTATACACACGGACAACCTAGTGTGATAAATGCTACTTTTTTCATCTTATCTCCTTGCTTTTTCTTTTAGTACATTTTTGAGTTTATTTTCTTGCCTTTCCTTCTAATGCATCTAAGTTATCTAATGCTTTTCCTGTTCCTAGTGCTACACATGATACTGTGTCTTGTGCTATCATTACATTTATTCCTGTTTTTTCTTGTAATAATTTGTCTAGTCCGTCTACTAAGCATCCTCCACCTGTCATATATATTCCTTTGTCACTTATGTCTGCTGCTAATTCTGGTGGTGTTCTTTCTAATACACTGTGTACTGCGTCCACTATCATCATTGCTGGTTCTATTAGTGCTTCTAGCATTTCACTTGAATATACTGTTATTGTTTTTGGTAATCCTGTTGATAGGTCTCTTCCCCTTATTTGCATATCTGTGTCTTGGATTTTTGGGAATACACATCCGATATTTACTTTTAGATCTTCTGCTGTTCTTTCTCCTATTACCATGTTGTGTTTTTTCTTGATGTATTTTACGATGTATTCGTCAAACCTATCTCCTGCAACTTTTAGTGATGTACTTACAACTGACCCTCCTAATGATATTACTGCTATGTCTGTTGTTCCTCCACCTATGTCTACTACCATATTTCCACATGGTTTTGATATGTCTATTCCAGCTCCGATTGCTGCTGCAATTGGTTCTTCAATTAAATATACTTTTCTTGCTCCTGCTTGTGATGCCGCATCTATTACTGCTTTTTTCTCTACTTCTGTTACTTGTGATGGTATGCATATCATTATTCTTGGTGCAAAGATAAATTTTCCACATATTTTGTTTATGAAGTATTTTAGCATTTTTTCAGTTACTGTGTAGTCTGAAATTACTCCATCTCTTAGTGGTCTTGTCGCTACTATGTTACCTGGTGTTCTACCTAGCATTTTTCTTGCTTCTTGTCCAACTGCTAGAACATCCCCTGTTATGTTGTTAACTGCAACAACAGATGGCTCTCTTAATACTATTCCTTTTCCTTTTACATATGCTATTACTGTTGCTGTTCCTAAATCGATACCGATATCTTGCCCCATTTTAAACATGCTTTTCATCCTTCCTTAACATTTTATTTCTCTTTTATTACAAATGTATTACGATTATATTACAAGTATTCAAATTTATCAACCCTTTTCATTGAATTTTTTATTTTTTTATATTATAATGTTTATAGTTGATTTATTTATTCAGGAGGAATTTATGGAACACTATAAATTTATAGCCAAAAATGAAGAAGATACAAAGAAATTCGCACAAAAGCTAGCATCAAAATTAAAGCTAAAAGACGTGGTTGTTTTGACTGGTGAACTTGGCTCTGGCAAAACTAAATTTGTGGAAGGGTTTCTATCTTATTATGGTTTAGAAAATGAAATTTCTAGCCCTACTTTCACAATTGTAAACGAATATAATAAAGACGATATAAATATTTATCACTTCGATGTTTATCGTTTAGAAGACTCTTCAGAATTTTACGAAATTGGTGGAGAAGAATATTTTGAAAGTGGTATTTGTTTAATCGAATGGGGAGAATTAATTGCAGATGCACTTCCTAAAGATTATATTCATATTGTCTTCAAAAAAGATGATGAAAACGAAGATATGAGAATTCTAGAAATTAGCTCAAAGGAGATTTTAGTATGAAAATTTTAAGTATAGACACATCAAGTAATGTATGTGGAGTTTCAATTTTGGAAGATGAAAATTTAATATGCAAATTAGACACAAATACAGGAAGAACACATTCAGAAAATTTAATACCAATGATAGACGAAGCTTTGAAAGAAGCTGAATTAAAGCCAACTGACATCAACTTAATTGTTTGTGATATCGGACCTGGCTCATTTACAGGAATTAGAATTGGCGTTGCTACTGCAAAAGCATTTTCTGACAGCTTAAATATCCCAAGTGTTGGAATTAGCTCACTAGAAACTTTGGCTTACAAAGCGATGTTTTTGGGGACGGAGCAAAAAAACATCAGTCAAACATTTGAAAATAAAGTTGAAAGGTTTCAAAATGAGATTAAATATGTATGTAGCATAATTGATTGCAAAAACGATAATTGCTATTTTGCATTATATGAGAAAAAAAGTGATAGTTTGATAACTTTAATTGAGCCTCAAGCTGAAAGTGTTGAAGACGCTTTGGCTATTTTAAATAGTTACTCTCAAGATAACTTAAACGATGCTCAAATTACTTTTGTTGGTGATGGTGCTGAAATTTATAAGTCTGAAATTATACAAATTTTTGAGAACAGCAAATTTTTATCACCTGAGTTCAATATTTTGAGTTCTGATGCTTTGGCTTTGGCTGGGTTGTCTAAGTTCAATTCTGGAATAGAACTTGATGAGGTTTTGCCTTTATATTTGAAGAAGCCACAGGCCCAAAGACAGTTAGAAGAAAAAGAAAATCAACAACTTGATTAAAATTATAAAAAATCTAAATTATTTATAATTACTGGCAAATTTTCATAAATAAAAATTTCCCTTAAAATATATTTTTGTACTTATTACACATAACATATTTTAAGGGTTTTTATTTATGGTTTCAATTTAGTATTAACATTATTCCTTCCAAAACACTGCTCTTAAGCCATATGGGCAGCTCCAAGGTGCACCTGATATACAGAAATAATACTTATAATCTTTTACCAAGAGCCTCCGCCTCCACCTCCAGAGCCTCCACCAGATGAGCCCCCTCCAGAGCCTCCAGAACTTGACGGACTTGATGACATTGCATTTGATATTGACGAATATGTTGAATTCATAAAACTATTAAAAGAACGTGTACTAAAACTTGTATAACCATAATACCAATGAGGTGCTTCCAAAGCAATATCTTCAAATTTCTTTATCCATTTACTTGAAACACCTAAAGCATACGTATATGGTAAAATATTATAAAAATATTCTGGATCTTCCATTACTAATTGTTCTAATCTAGGTTTCTCTGCCATTTCTAAGAATTTTTTAAATCCTTGTATTTTTCCTAACATCTCTCTTCCGTATTCTGTTCTTCTTTTTATAACTGCCAAGAAAATTATCAATATTACCATACATGCACTATGTATTAAGAATTCAATCCAAAAGCTCATACTAGGCGAACCTTCTTCAAGAACCATACAGGTAAATCCTGTAATAACCAAAAACAGAGAACTTAATATAACAGTTCCAACATTTGATTTATTATATAATAATACTAATGGTGCGATTAAACAGAATAGTATCATTACAAGTGCTTCAGCAATTCCAACCTTAATTACATAAAAACCATCCATAAGCATAAAGATTAAACCTATCATGATAAGTATAATTCTTCTTTTATCTAATGAATCTTTTTCAAATATTTTTTCCTTATTTTCTTTTTTATTTATATTTTCTCTAATTTTATTTAAAGTTATATAGAAACGATTGTATAAATCACTTCTCGTTACTTCCTCTTTAGCTTCATATAAATCATTTGCTGAAATCTTAGTTTTTAATTGTTTTAATTCTTCTAGTTCTACTTCATCTTTTAATTTAATACCTTTAAATAAACCATTAAAGAATTCTCTTTCATCTTCATTATCTCCGTCATATTCTTTAACCTTTATAATCTTAAAATTTTTAGATTTAAAAACTTTCAATGTTGTTTCTTCATATTCTTCAATCCTCAAGTAACCTTTATTTGCTAGATATATTAGCAATGAAATAATATCTTTTTGCTCTGAATGACCATTATATATAAAAGCAACCTCTGCACTATTCAAATCATCTGGAGGATAAAATTCAACAGTGTCAATAACCATTTTATCTCTTCCATACTTATTCCAAATAAAATAAGCAATTATAACACAAATTATAGAAATAGCTATTTTTAATAACATAGTATAATCAAAATTACTACTTGCCCCAACGAAATACCCCTCTGGCAATGTAAGTCTAACTGTTACACCTTGTCCAGCATGTAATTCAGAATTTACTGAACCTTTTATAGTATTTCCTATTACATTATATGTTACATTAGAACTATTTGAAGAATATTTATATCCAGTTGAAAATCCTAATTTTGTTTTATCAAAACTCTTTGGCATTGTGATAGTAAAAGTAACATTATTTATACTTGTATCCCATTCAGTTCCTATTAAATTATAATATAATTCGTCTTCATTTTTCAGTGGGTCTTTACCAATATTATATGTATATTTAATAGTATATGTTTTTATACCACTTACTGTTTTATTAGCATTTCCTATTTTTATAACCTTATAGCCACTGTCATTTGAAGTTTTAAATTCATCACTTACACTTATATTAGTTATTTTTGTCCTATTGTTTGATGTTGTTCCATCTAATCTTTCTATTCTATTTTTTAATGGTATTTTTCTAAAAACACCATGTTTACCATAACTTGTAAAATTAACAGAAATTGTTTCTGTTATATCAAATGTGTTATCTTCATTTACTTTCATATCTATATTATAAGCTTCTATTTCGTATCCACCACTACTACTAATTGCAAATATTTGATTGGGTAATAATATAGCTAATAATAAAATAAAGATACTTATCTTCATTATCTTATGTTTCATTTACAATTCCACCTTTACATTATCCTTTTCACTTGTATCTGCCTCAAACATTTTTGAAAGTTTAAAATTAAACATTTTTGCAACTATATTACTTGGAAACATTTCTATTTTAATGTTTAAATTTTTAACAACGGCATTATAATATTTTCTTGAATTAGCAATTTCATCTTCTATTTTTGATAATTGATTTGATAAATCAGAAAAATTCTGACTTGCTTTTAAATTTGGATAATTTTCTGCAACAGCCATTATCTTTGATAAACCAGCTGTTAATTGTTGGTTTGTATCAATTTTGTCTGTTAATGACATTTTGTCATAAGATAAATTTCTTAATTTCACTACTTCTTCAATCACACTACTTTCGTGTTTTGCATAACCTTTTACAACTTCTACCAAATTTGGTATTAGATCCCAACGTTTTTTTAAATAAACATCCATTGTAGAAAACGCTTCTTTTACCATATTAGTTAATTTAATAAAACTATTGTATTGTGCCAACACATATATAGCTATTAAAGCAACTACCGTAATTATAATATACAATAACATTTCACATACCCTCTTATTCTTTTTTATACTATCTATTTCACTATAAAACCTCATCTTCTAAAAATTAAATACTTCATATGAAATTGACAATTAAAATATATTACTTAATCTCAATTAAAATTTCTCTATGATTATCTGTATTTATTTTACTATATTTCACTCCACATTCATCAAACAATTTTCTTGAAGCAATATTGTTTTCAGAAGTAGCATACTTATCAGACAAATAAATAACTTCTTTAATTCCTGATTGAATAATTATTTTTGCACATTCATTGCAAGGGAACAAATCAACATAAATTTTAGCATCTTCTAAATCTTTTTTGCTACCTCTATAATTCAAAATCGCATTCATTTCTGCATGGCATACATATGGATATTTAGTATCTAAATTTTTTCCTTCTCTACCCCAAGGGAAACTTTCGTCATCAAATCCATTTGGTGCTCCATTGTATCCAATTGATAGAATTCTGTTATCATTACTTACTATGCATGCTCCTACTTGTGTTGATGGGTCTTTACTTCTCATTGCTGATAATTTAGCTATCGCCATAAAATATTCATCCCATCCTAAATAATCTTCTCTTTTTTCTCCACTCATACTATTACTCCTTCTATTTTTAAAGATGTGTCCCATTATTCATACCATTCTAATTCCCAATCGTCTAGTATTACTGTGTCGCCTTGGCATACACCCATTTCTTTTAGTTTTGCGTCTATTCCCATATTTTTTAGGCATTTTTGTAGATAGTACATTGATTCGTTGTCTTCTATGTTTACTCTTCCCATTAGTCTTTGTATTGCTCTTCCTGTTACTATGAATATTCCGTCTTCTTCTTTTATTTCCCATTCGTCTTTTTTGTCTTCTAATGTGTAAACTACTTTTTCTTCTATTTCAACTAGTTCTTCTTTTGGTAGTGTTTTTAGGATGTCTGTTACGTGATCTATTAGTTCCTGAACTCCTTCTTTTGTTGCTGCTGATATTTTGTATAGTTCTAGTCCTTCTTTTTTAGCTAATTCTTCTACTTCTTTTAGTAATGTTTCGTCTTGCATTACATCTATTTTATTTGCTACTATTATTTGTTTTCTTGTTGATAGCTTTTCGCTATATCTTTTTAGTTCTTTGTTTATTGCATAGAAATCTTCTACTGGATTTCTTCCTTCTTGTCCTGATATGTCTAAGAAGTGTAGCAATAATCGTGTTCTTTCAACATGTCTTAAGAATTGAATTCCTAGTCCTACACCTTCACTTGCACCTTCTATAATTCCAGGAATATCTGCAATTACAAATCCACTACCATCTTTTGTTTTAACAACTCCTAAGTTTGGTATTATTGTTGTAAAGTGATAATTTGCAATTTTAGGTTTTGCGTCTGTTACTGTTGCTAAAAATGTTGATTTTCCTACATTTGGGAAACCTAGTAAACCTACATCTGCTAACAATTTTAATTCTAGTATTAGTTCTTTTTCTTCTCCTTTTTCTCCGTCTTCTGAAAATCTAGGAGCTTGTCTTGTTGCTGTTGCAAAATGTGAGTTTCCTCTTCCTCCTCTTCCACCTTTTAGTATCAATTCAACTTGTCCTGGTTCTGATAGGTCTGCTACAACCTTTCCTGTTTCTGCATCTTTTACAACTGTACCAATTGGAACTTTGATATATAGGTCTTCCCCATATTTTCCATTACAGTGGCTACCACTTCCATTGTCCCCATTTTTAGCTTTAAATTTTTTATTGTATCTAAAATCTATTAGTGTATTTTTATCTTTATCAACTTGGAAATATATATTTCCACCGTTTCCACCGTCTCCACCGTCTGGACCGCCAGCAGCTACATATTTTTCTCTTCTAAATGTTGCTGCTCCGTTTCCTCCGTCTCCTGATTTAATTATTATTTTTGTGTAATCTGTAAACATTTTCTCTCCTTCTTTGATGTTTTTGGGGACGGAGCAAAAAAACATCAAAATTATCATTAATTATTATTTATTTTCTATTTTATAACTGATGTTTTTTTGCTCCGTCCCCAAAAACATCAGTCAAAATAGTCTAATTTCATTGCTTTTTTTACTTTTTTCATTGTTTCTTTTGCTACTTTTTGCGCTTTTGCTGTTCCTTCTATAAGTATTTTATCCACTTCTTCTGGATGTGCTTCGTAATATGCTCTTTTTTCTCTTATTGGTCTTAATTCTTCTATTATATTTTTTGCAAGTTGCTTTTTACAAGCTACACATCCACGTTTCCCTGCTTTGCATTCTTCACATACTGTTTTTACTTCTTCGTCTGTACTAAATAATTTATGGTAATATGCAACCATACATATATCAGGATTTCCTAAGTCATCTTTTTTTATTCTGTTTGGGTCTGTTACAGCCCCCATTACTTTTTTTGTTATTTCTTCTTCACTGTCTGATAGGTATATGGCATTTCCTAATGATTTTCCCATTTTTGCATTTCCGTCTAGTCCTTTTATTCTTTTACCTTCTGACAATACTGCTTTTGGTTCTACTAGTACATCTCCATATATGCTATTGAATTTTCTTACTATTTCATGACATTGTTCTATTAATGGTAATTGGTCTTCTCCTACTGGTATTAATTCTCCTTCAAATGCTGTTATGTCTGCTGCTTGGCTTACTGGATATCCTAAAAATCCATATGTTACACTTTCTCCAAATAATTCTTTCTTTTGTGCTATTTCTGTTTTTACTGTTGGATTTCTTTGTAGTCTTGCTATTGTTACTAAGTTTGAATAAAATACTGTTAGCTCTGCTACTTCTGGTATCATTGATTGTATGTATATTGTTGTTTTTTTAGGGTCTATTCCAACTGATAAATAGTCTATTGCAACTTCTCTGATATTTTTTCTTACTTTTTCTGGATTATTGAAGTTGTCTGTTAATGCTTGAACATCTGCTATTAATATATATGGGTCATATTCTCCACTTTCTTGCATTTCTAATCTCTTTTTTAGTGAACCAAAATAGTGACCTATGTGTAATCTTCCTGTTGGTCTATCTCCTGTTATTATCCTTTTTTTACCCATAACTTCTCGCTCCTTTTCATTACTTTGCTTATTATACTATATTTTATGAGATTTTACAAGGTTTGTAGTATATAATTTGCTAGCAAGGAGTGTCCCTGTTGGCAAAAAACTGCCAAAAAGGTCCGTCCCCAATGGCATACCCGTCATACATATAAAAAGAGACTATATTCTAGTCTCTTTTCGCATTACTTTTCAGGATTGCAATTCCTCCATATGGTAACAAATAGTTGGTCGTTCCGTTTAGTGCAAATACATCATTCCCATTTTTAAATTCGTCTGGCACTGTTATATTTCTTGTAATTTCACCACGATTAAGTGCTACATACAAAGAGTTTTTTTCATTTTCTCTTTTGAAAATAAACAGGTCAGAGTCCTTATATAATACTTCAGGATTGCAATTTTCTGATACAAATTTCTTTCTAAAGTTTCCAATTTCTTGGTAGAACGAAAGCAGTTCTTTGTCTTCTTGTCCCCAATTATAACATTTTCTGTTAAATGGGTCTTTCCAACCATATAGTCCTGATTCTGTTCCATAGTATACACAAGGGTTTCCTAAGAAGAAGTATTGAAGCATTGTTCCTACCTTTAGCAAGTTCTTAGCATATTGATATTCTTCATAACTTAGATTTTCGTTTTCATATTCAAAACTTCTAAATCCGTCAGTATCGAAGTAGTTATATCCTTTATGCCAAGGAGATGGCTGTTCATCAATTTTCCAGATATCCATAATGCCTGTTCTCATATATTGCTTTTTTGCAAATATGGTCATAACTCTTATGATATCATGTGTGTCTAGTGAAAAGAGTAAGCTATCCAATGTTTCTTGAGGATAATTTTCTACCAATTCTTTCATTTTTGCTTCTAAGTATCCGCTTTCTCCATAAGCTAAATATTTCAAAGCTGCATTTGTTATTGGATAACATGTTGGTACGTCTAGTCCTGTTCCTAATACTTCCAGTTCTACGTCGTCCCAATATTCTCCTACAATAAATCTTGCTTTTTCTTTATTAGCTCTGGTTCGAATTCCTTCTAAGAAAAATGGTGGCAGGGCTTCTGCTAAGTCTAATCTAAATCCGTCTACGTATTTAGAATATTTAGCAATTACGCCATTTTCTCCATACACATAATTTTGATAATCTTGGTTCCATAAGTTAAATTCTGGCATATCGCTAAAACCATACCAAAACCTTATGTTGCCATTTTCATCTCTGCTAAACCAGTCTCTATAAACAGAATTTGGATTGTTCAGCGCATCTAAATAAATAGGGTTATCACTACAACAATGGTTAAATGCAACGTCCAAAATAAGATACATTCCCTTGCTCAAAGCTTTTTTATGTAGTCTGTTCAAATCTTCGAACGTTCCTACAATTGGGTCTATTTCCATATGGTCTGTTGCTGCATACCTATCGTATCTGAGAGTACTTAAATTAATAGGTGACAAATATAGAATTTCTACTCCTAGACTTTCTAAATAATCTAGTTTTTCTTCAATTCCTTTTAGGTTTCCACCAAAAAAGTCATTGTTGTGGAAATGTCCATTTTCGTCTCTTCCCCAGTTAACCTGATGTCCCCATATACGATATTTCCGTTCTGGCTGTTGTTCTACAACATAATTTGGGCTTTTGTTAAATCTGTCTACAAAAATTTGATAGACTATTTTTCCTTTTGCCCATTCAGGTACGGTGTAATCATTGTGAATAAGCACTCGCCAATATGGCGATTCTCCTTCTGTGATAAACGCTTGGTTTGTTTCCCTACTGATTTTGATTGCTTTTTCTTTTCCGTCAATTTTTACAAGAAAAAAGAAGAAGTATTCTCCGAGCTTATTAAATTGTACTTTTGTACAATATGTCTCGTAATTTTCTTCTTCTTTTGTTTTTTGTAATTCTTGTATTATTGATGGATTTTCTCCAAATTTGTTAAATAGTACTTTAAGGTTTTCTACTTTTCCTACTTCTTTTGGAATTTCTACTCTTATTTCGAGTTCTTTCCCTAGTGCAATTTTCCGTTCTTTAGGCATAAATTCTACTGTTAAATTGTTTTTCATGCTTTTTTCCTCTCTTTACTTAAAGTGTCGGATTTTGTCACTATTTGTTACATCTTCACTTTACTATATTTATTGATTATTGTCAATAGATTTCTTAAAAATGTTTTCCTTTACCACGTCTTCTTGCTTTTGGTTTTTGTTCTTCATATTCTTCAACATATGATTTTCCAAATACTTCATCTAATTTTGGTTTTTCTTCAACTTGATTTTCATATTGATTATCAAAATCTTTTTCTTCTATTGCATCGCTTTCGTAAGTACTTTCTTTATTATTTACTTGATTATAATATTGCTCATAACTTTGATCATAGTCTTCTTCATCATAATCTACACCAAATTCACTTTCAAATTTTCTTCTTCTTTTTATTATTATGCAAGAAACTATAATTATTATTACTACAGCCACTGCTCCTGTTGCTACTGATATTATTAGCCATTTCCTTTCTTCAGAATTATTATTTTCTTTTTGCTCATTATCTTGTTGTGCAACCATTACTTTTTTTACAGTTATTTTATATTCCACAGTCTCTTCTGTTTCTTCGTCTGTAACTGTTATTGTAATTACATTTTCTCCTTCTTTTAAGTCTTCATTTCCTGTTATTTCTACTTTTGCATTTTCTCTGTTTGCAATTGCTGTAAGTGGAATTTCAGTTAAGTCTTCTTTTAGTTCTATTGTATATTCATATATGTCTGTTTTAAATTCTGGGTTTAAGTATATTTCGTGTTCTTCGTCTATTGCTATTGATAACAATCCTAATACATCTTCTTCGTTTTCTTCCGGATTTTCTGTTCCTGTTTGTTCGTTGTTTTCTTCATCTTGATTATTTTCGTCAATCACATTTGGTGTTACTTCTTCATCTTTTCCTGCTTGTCTTGCTACATATATTGTATATGTGTTTGTTGTCTTACCATCTGGCGCTGTTACTGTTACTGTTATTCTATTTGTTCCTACTTGTAGGTTATTGTATGCTCCACTTACTGAGTATTTTGCACCTTGTGCTTGTACTTTTGCATATACTTGTACTGATGTTACATTATTTGGTACTGTTGCATTATATGTTGTTGTACTTGATTTAAATCCTGTGAAATCGTTTGGTGTTATTCCTAAGTTTGATAGTTTCGCATTGTTTGATGCAGTGGTAGTTGAAGTGCTTCCGCTATTATTACTAGTGCTTCCGTTATTCCCTGAGTTCCCACTATTAAAACTTACTGTTTTTGCACTTAAATTTACTTTTCCTCCACTTTGGGTAGAAAGTGGATTTTGCGGTGTAATCGTAACTGTTGTTCCACTACCGAGTAGCTGTTACATTTACAGTTCCTGACGAATTTTCTAGCCATAATTTATCTGTCGATAAATTTCCATTTGTACAACTAATATTAAATCTTCCTGTACAAGGTGTAGATACCGTAATTGTTGCTGTTTCTCCTGCATTCAAACTACTTTTTGATGCTGATACTGAGAATGAATTTGCTTCAACTAATTTTGGTATTAATATTATAGCTATTGCAAAAAACATTGCTATTATAGCTTTATTTAAAAAAATTTTTTTCATTACTTTCTCCTAATTTTATTTCATTATTTCATTTTTTATTAGCATATAATCACTTGCTGTTATTTGTCCATCTCCATCATAATCAGCCCTGCTCTTTTGTTCTGTTGTTAATAAATTAACTTCCATTATATGATTTTTTATTAATACATAATCACTTGCTGTTATTTGTCCATCTCCATCAGCATCTCCTTTTACATTTGAAACAGGTGGATTAGGTTGTGTTTGCTCTCCATTTGGTTGATTTGGCACTTGATAAATATCAGTTTTTGTATTTACAGGTGTTAGATAATCATTTATAACATATCCATCTATACCATTAACTCTAACTTTTGACCAACCACTATTATTTTCATTATAGTTTAACATCAATACTGGAGTATTTCTTTTTAAATATTGAATAGTCATAGCACCTGTGCCATATCCTGTTCTTATTGCTACATCTGAGTAATTAGAACTTATAAAATATAATGTACCGTCATTTGTTGTTAAACTACTTGGCAATTTTACATATGATGGCATATCTTTATAAACTGGAATTACAAATGTTAATTCATTATTTATCCATCCATTGTTTAAGTATTCATCAAATAACATTTTAGCTTGATTTGTTGGGTCTTGTATGTTTGTCATATATTGATGCCAGTATAGTCCTGTTGAATTATCTGCTACTACATCAAATTTGAATGTATATTTTGTGTTTTGTCCTACTTTTACATATGAATTTGCTATTAATTTTGCTCCTTCTATTAGTGCTGTTCTTGGTGAGTTCCACCCAGCTCTTGATGCATATGCTAATCCTCTTTGTGTATTTCCTTGTCCGTCTGACGCACCATAATTGAAGAAGTTATATGTATTTGGATATGTAGCATCTTTTCCATTTATCATACCTGGCAATTCTTTTCCCTTACCTAACTCTTGAAATATTTTTACTGTTATACTTAACGCATTTTCCCCTGATGCCTGTGCTGCATCATATATCATTTGTGCATATGATACTCCATTTACGCTTCCTGCTAAGTATGTTCCTTGCACTGCTTTTTGTATTTGTTCAATTGGTATTACTGTTTGATTTGATAAGTCTAAGAATTGGAATATTGTTGTTTCTGTTAAAAAGTTTCTTGGGTCTAAATAGTAATTTACTATTCTCCTTGATGCACAATAATATCCTCTATCCCCTTGTTGTCCACATGGGCAAAGCCATGAGCCATTACTTTGATATATTGTATTTCTTAAACACTTATTTTCATTATCTGAACTTGTTAGCTCATCCCAACTGATATCTGTGTAAAACGGTTTGAATTTCCAATTTGTATGTCCTGTGTCTTCAATTAGTTTGTTTAACATTATTTTATAGCTTTCTGGAAATGCGTCTATTCCATTATTGTTATTGCTGTTTGCATTTATTGTTACTTGATTGTATGTTGATGCTTGTACTTTATTTGGTATTAAAAAGACTGTTAGATTAAATATTATTATTGATATTAATGTTGCTATGATTGCGTTTTTTAAGAATATTTTTTCTTTCATCTTTTGCCTCCTTAATTTATCTCTTTTGTTACATATTTCGCCTTATTTTGCAATTTTAGTATATCATTACTAGTTGAATTTGGCAATATTTATCGCATTTGTAATATAATTGTAATAATATTACATTATTATGTAACTTGTTATATATGTATTTCTTTTTTTATATCCTTATGTTATTATTTTAGTATACTATTTTTTATAGAAAGGAGGTGTGACTATGGAAGATAAGAAACATGTAACAATAAGTTTAGGCACAGCTATATGTATGGTTATAATCTTTTTATTAGTAATAGCTCTTATATTTTTAGGACTATATACTTATGTTCTAAAAAATACTAATACACAAAAAAGCAATATATCTAGCAATACTGATGTTGCTGATGTTTCACAATCTACTACTGTTGATAGTCCTAAAAACGAAATTACAAAACCAGTTGAAAATGCTGGAACAGAATTAAATATTAATGATAGTGTTGTTAAGACTTTGACTGATAAGATAGATTTTAATACAAATGCCAGAGCTAGTATTTATAAAGTTGGAAGTTTTAATTCAACTACTATTCCTAATGATTTAATGTTAAAACTAGGTTGGGATAGTATAAAAAATAAACCACAAGTAAATGGTAATAATCCTCTTCCTAACGAAACTGTGACAAAAAGCGCAATGAGTCAAAGTATATCAAATATTTTCGGTTCTACAATAAATTACACTGATGCTTCTTTTACAGTTGTTGATGTTGAACCTTTTCACGGATACCGCGGATTGTTTGGCGATGCTGTAAATTATTCTAATAATACATATTCAATAGAACTTTTCCAAGGTGGTGGCGGCGATTGTCCGTTTATTCACGAACAAGTTACTAAGGCTTTAAAATATAATAATAAAATAGAAGTTTATGTTAAAACTGCTTTTGTAGATACTAAATATGTTGAAAGTTCAGATAGTTTTCAATATATTCTTTATAAAGATTTTAATTTTGCTACAAATACTTTTGATAATCAATTATCAAAAATTGCTGCAACTCAAAAAATGCCAGAATTATCAAGTGATTTTAATACATATGTATACACATTTGATTTAGACGGTTCTAATGGAAACTACTATTTAAGTGGATTTAATATAGCAAAATAGATATTTAAACAATGGCAAAAAATCTGCCAAGAAGGTCCGTCCCTCTTGGCATTTTTATTTCTTTTGCTACATATTTTATGCTATTTTCTATATTTATTCGTTACTTATTTATTATTCATCTCTTTTTTATCATTATATTCATTGACTAAATACAATGGCCTATTCTTAGTTTCATTAAATATTCTTCCTAAATACTCTCCAATTATTCCAAATAACAATATTTGAACACCTGAAAAGAATAAAATTAATAATATTATTGCTTGGAATGCTTGTATAGCTTCTTTTATTACAATAGCTTTGATAATTACATAAATAAAATATACAAATAACATCATAAATGTTGGTATTGCAATAAAAGTTGATAATCTTAATGGTGAAGTTGTAAATGATGTTATTCCATCTATGGCTAAATCAAACAGTTTCATATAGTTCCATTTTGTTTTTCCCGCTACTCTTGGATCTCTATCATATAATACCTCTTTTTTCTTATATCCAATCCAACTAAACATACTTTTTGTATTTCTTTGAGATTCTCTAAGTTTTTTAAGTGCATTTACACATCTTCTATCTAATAATCGAAAATCTCCCGTATCCCTTTGTATCTCTACTTTTGTTAAGTGTTGTAATACTTTATAATACATTTTTGATGTGAATTTCTTTAGCCATGTTTCACCTTTTCTTGATTTTCTTTTCGCATACACATCGTCATATCCTTCTTCCCAGTATTTGACTAGTTCAGGAATTAATTCTGGCGGATCTTGCAAATCAGCGTCCATAAATATTACACAATCACCTGTTGCATAGTCTAATCCTGCTATCATTGCAATTTCTTTTCCAAAGTTTCTAGAAAAGTCAACATAGCATATTCTTTGGTCTTTTTTTCTCATTTCTTTTATTTCTTCTAAAGTTTTGTCTTTGCTTCCGTCGTTTACAAATAATATTTCGAATTCATAATTTTTCATAGAATTCATCAATTTTTCTATTCTTTCATATAGTATTGGTAAAGATTCCTCTTCATTATATGCTGGTATTATTATACTTATTTTTTTCATTTTTATTGCCTTTCTTTTCTATTTTCATTTTTTACTTTTAAAAGCAAAAAATTTGCTTATGAAGAAATTTAAAATAACAATTATAACTGTAATAGCTAATTTACTTATCATTTCTGGAATTGGTGTTAAAAATAATAATGCTCCTGCTAAAAATTCTATTCCCATAGTAAATGCTCTTCCTATCATAAATTTTAAAAATTCATTTAACTTTTCTTTTATTGATTTTGCTTCTGAATGAAATACTAAATCTTTATTTGTTACATAAGCTACTAGTACTGCCAATATTATGGCTATAAAATTTGCCAAATTTTCATTCCAGTTTAATATTGAAGTCATTATATAAAATGAGCCTAAATTTACAACTGTTGTTAAAATTCCAAATACAATATATAAAATAACTTCTTTTGTTAGTATCTTTTTTATTAACTCTTTTATTTTTTCCATTTTACTCTAACCATTCTGGATTTGCTAAATACCAGTCAATAGTTTTAACAATTCCATCTTCAAATTTTGTTTTTGGAAGCCAACCTAATTCTTTACTTATCTTAGTTGGGTCAATTGCATATCTGTAGTCATGGCCCTTTCTATCCTCTACATGTTGGATTAAATCTTCTGATTTTCCTAATCTTTGTAGAATTAGTTTTACTATTTCAATATTTCTTTTTTCATTGTGTCCACCAATGCAATATCTTTCACCAGAAACTCCATTGTGGAATACTAAGTCGATTGCTTCGCAATGGTCTTCTACATATAACCAATCTCTAATGTTTAATCCTTCTCCATATACTGGTAGTTTTTCATCTTTTAGAGCTAGTTTAATCATATGTGGTATCAATTTTTCGTTATGTTGGTATGGTCCATAGTTGTTTGAACAGTTTGTTACATTTACATTCATTTTATATGTTTCTTTATATGCAAGTGCAATTAGGTCTGAACTTGCTTTTGATGATGAATATGGGCTACTTGGTTTTATTGGTGATTTTTCTGTAAAGTATCCGTCTTCTTTTAATGAACCAAATACTTCATCTGTTGATATATGTACAAATTTGTTTGGACTTCCTTCTCCCCATACTTGTTTTGCTGCTTCTAATAGTGTGTGTGTTCCTATTACGTTTGTTTGTGTGAATACAAATGGATTTTTTATACTGTTATCAACGTGTGATTCTGCTGCAAAGTGAATTACTCCATTGATATCATATTTTTTGAATAAGTCTAATACGAATTCAAAGTCGCATATGTCTCCTTGTACAAATGTTATTTTATCCATTACTTTTTTTAAATTATCCATATTTCCTGCATATGTTAATTTGTCTAATACAACTACATTGTAGTCTGGATGTTTGTTTACAAAATATTCTGCAAAGTTTGCTCCTATGAAACCTGCTGCTCCTGTTACTAATACATTTTTACTCATTTTTCTTTACCTTCCTTATTTTAAATTTTCGAATAAATTTGTTTTTCTTAATTCTGCAAGTGATGGCCATTTTGCATCTTTTTCAGATGTTAATAAATCCTCTTCTTTTAAGTCTCCCATAGGCCAATCAATTGCAACATCTTTATCATTCCAAGCAAGTCCACCTTCTGCTTCGTGATTATAAACATCATCACATTTGTAAGTGAATTCTGCTTCATCTGATAATACTAAAAATCCATGTGCGAAACCTCTTGGTATCATAAACATTTTCTTGTTTTCTTCTGAAAGTATAACACCTTCCCATTTTCCATATGTTTCGCTTCCTGGTCTTAGGTCTACTGCTACGTCAAAAACTTCGCCTTTTATTACTCTTACTAGTTTTGCTTGCGTGTTTTCTTTTTGAAAGTGTAGTCCTCTTAATACTCCTTTTTTTGACTTTGATTGGTTGTCTTGTACAAAGTCATAGTTTAGCCCTAGTTCTTCAAAATCTGGTTTGCTGTATGTTTCCATGAAGTATCCTCTGTTATCTCCAAATACTGTTGGTTCTATTATACATACCCCTTCGATTGATGTATCTATTCTTTTAAATTTTCCCATTATTCTTTACCTACCTTTTTTATTCTTCTGCTAATTCTTTTAAATATTTTCCGTATTCTGTTTTCATATAAACCTTAGATAATTCTGATAGTTGTTCTTTTGTTATCCAGCCTTGTTTATAAGCTAGTTCTTCTGGACAACATACTTGTACGCCTTGTCTTTTTTGAATTGTTTGTACAAAGCTTGCTGTTTCTAAAAGAGCATCATGTGTTCCTGTATCGAACCATGCTGTACCTCTTTCTAATTTTTCTACTTTTAGCTTTCCTAGTTTCATATATTCATCATTTATAGATGTTATTTCTAATTCTCCTCTTGCTGATGGTTCTATTGTTTTTGCTATTTTTACTACTTCGTTTGTGTAGAAGTATAAACCTGGTACTGCATAATTTGATTTTGGTTTTTCTGGTTTTTCTTCTATTGATACTGCTTTTCCATTTTCGTCTATCTCTACTACTCCATATGCTCTTGGGTCTTTTACGTAATATCCAAATATTGTTGACTCGTTTTCTCTTTCACTTGCTCTTTTTAATATTTCTGGTAAGTTTGCTCCATAAAACATGTTGTCCCCTAATATCATAACAACATTGTCATTACCTATAAATTCTTCTCCTATTATAAAGGCTTCTGCTAGTCCATTTGGTTTTTCTTGTATTGCATATTCAAATTTCATTCCCCATTGTGAGCCATCTCCTAATAGAGCTTTAAATGTCACAACATCTCTTGGTGTTGATATTATTAATATTTCTTTTACTCCCGCTTCCATTAATACTGATATTGGGTAATATATCATTGGCTTGTCATATACAGGCATTATTTGTTTTGATATTGCTATTGTTAGTGGATATAATCTTGTTCCACTTCCCCCTGCTAATATTATCCCTTTTCTGTTTTTCATTTATTGTTCAGTCCTTTCTTCTTCTAAATATCTATCTAGTCCATCTTCCCAATTTGGAACTTCAATTCCCTGAGCTAATAATTTGCTTTTTGATAATTGTGAGTTAAATGGTCTTTTTGCTTGTGTTATTTTCATCATTTCTATATATTCTTCTGTTGTTACTGGATTTACTTTACATTGAATATTTTGTTTTTCAAGTATTACTTTTGTAAAATCATACCAAGTTGTATATCCTTGGTTTGTTGCATGATATACTCCATATGGTATTTTCTTTTCTATTGCTTGATATATTATTTCTGTTAAATCTTTTGCATATGTTGGGCTTCCGTGTTGGTCAGCTACTACATTTATTTCATCTCTACTAGAACCTAATTTTGTCATTGTTTTTACAAAATTATTTCCGCCTATTCCATATAACCATGCTGTTCTAAATATGTAGTATTCTTCCATATTTTTTTCTATGCCTTCTTCTCCATGTAATTTTGTTATTCCATATGCTGTTACTGGTGCTTTTGCATCATCTTCTTTATAGTCTTTTGAAACTTCTAAATCTCCACCAAATACATAGTCTGTTGATATGTGTACTAGTTTTGCTCCTACTTTTTTTGCAGCTTTTGCTAAGTTTGTTGGTCCTTCTCCATTTATTTTTTCTACTATTTCTCCTGCTGTTTCTGCTTTATCTACTGCTGTAAATGCGGCACAATTTATTATGTATTCTGGTTTTGTTTCTTCTACAAATTTTTCTACCGCTTCTTCGTTTGTTATATCTAAGTCCGCAACGTCTGTGCATATTAATTCGTTTTCTTTTTCAAATTTTTCTTTTACTTCTTTTGCAAGCATTCCGTTTGCACCTGTTATTAATATTCTCATTGTTACACTTCCTTTCAATTTTTACGCCCTTATCATATCATTTAAATAAAAAAAGTACAAGGGGTTCTTGTACTTTTTTATCTTTATATTCAAGTATTTTATTACTTTCTAGGTACTGGGCAGTCTTCTTGTGGCATATTTTCATATATAGGAATCGTAAATGTAAAGCTACTTTCTAATAATCCACTATCACGATATGATCTATATATTGTATTTCCCTCATCATTTGCTGCCCTAATATTTGTCATATATTGATGCTCGTGAAATGGTTCTGTTACAACATTATACTTTTGAAAATATAATGTTGATTGTCCTACCGCAATATAATTACGCTTCAAAAATTCAGCTCCACCAATAATGCATAATTCTGGTGTAAACCAACTTCTTTCATATGCATATTTTGCTCCTTGCTCAAAAGCATTTTCTCCATATACATTAATATTAAACAAATTATATACTTTCGTTCCATTATAGTCATATCCGTTCATAGTTCCGTCTTCCGTCTCTTCCTTGTTCTTGAATAATTCTAGAAACTATATGGAATGGACTTATTTTTTCTTTCTGTGCTACAGTTATTAAACTATCAATAATTGAATTTGTATCCAAAAATGTTCCTGCGACCATTTTCTTGATATCTTCTCTCGTTCCTGATGCTGAAGATAAATCTTGAAATTGAAAAATATAATCTTCGTCTAGACTATTCCTTGGGTCCATCATATATTCAATAGCTTGCCTAGATGCTTTATACCATCCTGGTTCATATTGATTGTTATCATATTCATCTTTCCATGCTTGATTTCTATTTACCCATACATATTCAACTAGACTTTTAGTGCTATTTTGATTATTTATTGCTGTGTTCCAATCCATTCCTGTATTATATATATTCAGTTTCCACGTTGGATGTTGTATTTGTAATTCTCGTAGTTTTTCCTTATAGCCTGGATACTTTGCTTCATCTATGCTTGAAAAATCACTTATAAATACAAACTTTTTAAATTTGAATTCTTGTGCATTCGTATTATTTTTTTCATATACTTGTATATTTGTTCCATTTGATGTGCTTCCACCAGTTAAATCTAAATACAAACCTGTACTTTTTGATTTAACTAAGAAATATCCGTCATTTCCTACTTCGATTTGCCATTGTTGGTTATCTGCACCTGTATATGTATTTTGTCTTACATTAGTTCCTTTAACTGTTAATACTTGTTTTGTTTTTGAGCTAACTATCTTATAATATTTATTTCCTAAATATTCTAGTGAAAATTTTTGATTACTTGTTGAATGGTTTGCTTCCCAAATTTGTACATTTGAGCTTGCTAAATCTACATCAACTTGCATATTCTGGTCTTTAGAAATTGCTATTTCATATATATCTTCTTCTAGTGGCTTTACTTCTTCGAATTTGAATTTTTGTCCGTTTGTTTGATTTCCACTATAGATTTGTATATTTGCTCCATTTACACCTTGTCCACCTGCTACATCTAAATAAGCATCTGCTCCTATAGATAAGACATAGAAATATCCGTTTCCAACATCTTGTAAAACCCATTTTTGATATTCTGTACCATTTGATTCATATTGATGTACATTTGTACCATCAGCATCTCTTCCTCCTGATACATCTAATACTTTGCCTGAATTTACTGATTTTATTTCATAATATCCTTCTTCCATGTATGTAACTTGGAATTTCTTTTGTTGTACAATTCCACCATCCCAAATTTGTACATTTGCTCGGTTTGATGTACTTCCATCAACTATGTCTAATGACATTTTTTCATTAAGTGCTGTACTTATTCTATATACTCCACTTTCTAAAACTTCCTCACATGTTGCTTTTTCTACTTTTTTAAATATGAATTTTTGCGCTGAACTTCCATTGCCTTCATATAGTTGTATATTAGCTCCATTTGCTATATTCCCGCCATATACATCCATATATAATCCATTTAGTTTTGATACAATAGAATATGTATTATCTCCATTGTCTTTTATAATCCACTTTTGTCTATCACTGTCGTTTCTTTCATATTGTTGTACATTTGTACCATCTTTCATTCCTGAATTTGCAGCTTCTAGTGCTTTGTTTGAGTGTTGTGCTACTATTTCGTAGAATCCATCACCTTGATAAGTAACTTCGAATCTTTGATTTTTACTTACCACTTCTGATTCTTTCCATAATTGTACGTTTCCGCCATTTTCTTTTGAAGAACTTGCTATATCTAGTCCTATTGTTTCGTTTGATTTTGTTTTTATTTCATATACACCATCTTCTATTGTTTTCTCTCCAACTAGCTCTTTTAATTCTATAAGTTCAAATTTTTGAGCATTTGTACCATTTCCTTCATATAGACCAACTCTTGCTCCGTTGCACGCGTTTGCTCCTGCTATATCAAGGTATAATCCATTACATTTAGATATAATGTTGAAATATCCATCTTCTGTTCTTTTTATTATCCATTGTTGTGCTTCACTTCCATTGCTGTCATATTGTTGTATTAATGTTCCATTTACATTTGATGCTCCTGGTACATCAAATACTTTTCCTGAATGTTTTGCTGTAATTGTATAACATCCATTTCCTATGCTTGTTATTTGAAATTTTTGATTATCTGTTAAATCTTCTGGATTTGGTTTTTCCCATATTTGTATTTTTGCTTGATTTTGCATAGAAACATCTACTACGTCAAATACCATTATAGGATTTAATGCTGTACTTAGATAATAAGTACCTTCATTTATAACATCTCCAACTATTTCTTCTGGTTTATCAACTTCTACAAGTTCAAATTTTTGTGCTTGTGAGCCATTTCCTTCGTATAGGTTAATTCTTACTCCATTACTTGCATTCGCTCCTGGTATATCAATATATAATCCGTTACATTTTGATATAATATTAAAATATCCATCTGCTGTTCTTTTTATTACCCATTGTTGTGCATCACTTCCGTTACTGTCATATTGTTGTACTAAAGTTCCATTTGCTGTTCCTGCTCCTGGTACATCTAATACTTTTCCTGAATGTTTTGCTTCTATTGTATAATATCCATTTCCTATACTTGTTATTTGAAATTTTTGATTATCAGTTAAATCTTCTGGATTTGGTTTTTCCCATATTTGAACTTTTGCTTGATTTTGCATTGAAACATCTGCTATATCAAATATCATTATAGGATTTAATGCAGTTCTTATGTAATATGTTCCGTCTTGTATCTCATCAGATTCCATACTTAATAGTTCTATTCCATTTTCTTCTACATCTTCTTCAATTTCAATTTGTTCTTCTTCAATTATACTATTTTCTTCTATACTATTTTCTTCTTGCTCTGTATTTTCTTGTCCTGGTTCTTCTTTAATTATTTCTTCTTCCTCTGTTTCTTCATCTTGAATTGATTCTTCAATTTCTTCTTCAATTGCTTCTTCATCTACTTTTACTTCTGTTTTGCTTTCATCATCTATATTTCCAGCCATAATTTCTTCATATGCACAGCTTATAGTAGTTGCTATAAAAGGAAAAACTAAAGTTATTATAAGAATTATTATCAATAGCTTTTTCGTCATCATTTTTATTCCTCCATCTCTTGTTATAATTCATTATGTTTAATTATGCTCGCAAATTTATTATATATTTTTTTTTGACTTTTTTCAACATTTTCTAGTTTCCAATTTTTGTCTTTTTTATCTTAATCTACTAAAAATATATACTACCATTTTTCCAAAATGTAATTTGTGAAAAATCATAAAAATCCAAAACATAAACCTTACTTGTAATCTTTCTCCTTTTGGCTTATTAAGTCCTATTAATGGATTTTTTTTGTAATTTGGAAATCTTTCCTCTAACCATTTAAATAGTCTATCATATTCTTTGCTCATATCTTTAAATTTTGTTTTTCCTGTTGTCCATTGTAATACCCAAATAATAAAATTAAAATAATATAATTCTATTAAATCATGATTCTCATCTGTAATTGCATTTCTTTCTTTTAAACTGTCATATGATGAGTTAATCATTTTATCAATTTCAACATTTTTTATGTCTTTATGAGCTGTATTTGATATACTTGCAGTATTCAAATACCAATGATATCCAACATATTCTAATATTTTAACTTTCTTTGCCATAGCATTAGCTTGTAAATTAAAGTAAATATCTTCTCCAATATTAACTTTTATAAACTTTATTTTGTTTTCTTCTAAGAAGTTTTTTTTGTATAGCCTTGCATATGGACCCATTATCATATACATAGCCCATGGCTCATTTTGTAATGGTACTGTATAAAGTATCTTTTCATCATCTGATTTGTGATGTCCGCCTAATACTAAGTCATAATCATCATCTTTTAAAGGCTCTACGTATTTTTCAATATAGTCTTTTTCTACAAAATCATCACTATCAACAAACATGATGTATTCTCCTGTAGCCATTTCCATAGCAACGTTTCTTGCTTCTGCTGGTCCTTTGTTTTCTTGCTCTTTCACTTTAATGATTTCAGGATACTTTTTTGCGTATTCTTCTATTATTTTTTGCGAACCATCTTTTGACCCATCATTTACCATTATAATTTCTATATTTTTGTATGTATTATTTAGTATACTATCTAAACATCTTGCTAAGTATTTTTCTACATTATAAACTGGTATAATAACTGATATTTTCTTTTCCATTTTACTTTCTCCTTTTATTTGGATTTTATATTTTACTATATAATAATAACATTGTTTTTCCTAACTTAAATTTGTGTGCTAGCATAAAGAAATACACTGTTAATCTCACACCTGCAATTTCTCCCTTTGGTTTTGTTATTTTTAGTAATTTATTTTTCTTGTAATTTGGAAATCTTTCTTCTAGCCATTTAAAAATTTTATTATATTCTTCTTTAATTGTTGTAGCTTCTACTTTCTTTGTTGAAAATAGTAAGAACCATACTATATATCTTATAAAATACATTTCTATTATTTCATAATGTTTTTCTAATATATTTTTTTGTTTTAATACATCATAACAACTATTTAATAATTCATATACCTGTAGGTTCTTTATATTTTTTTGCGTGGTGTTTGAAACACTAGCTGAGTTAAAATACCAATTGTAGCCAATATAATCTATTATTTTTATTTTGTCTGACAATAGCATTGCTTGCATATTGAAATAAACATCTTCTCCAATGTTTACTGTCAAAAATGTAATATCATTTTCTATTAGATATTGTTTTTTATAAATTCTTGCCCATGGTGCAAAAATCATAAATTTTGCCCATTCTTCTTGTGGCAATTGTAGTTGTTTTACTACCTTTCCTTCTTCGTTTGGTCTTCTGTATCCACCTAAAACCACATCATAATCTCCACTTTTTGCTTCTTTCGCAAATGTTTCTATGTAATCTTTATCAATAAAGTCATCATTATCAATGAACATTACATAGTCCCCTTCTGCCTTTTTTATTGCTTCATTTCTGGTTTTAGATACACCTTTATTTTCTTGCTTGATTGCTTTTATGAGATTTGGATGTTTTTCTACGTATTTATCTATAATTTCTTGCGATTTATCCTTTGAGCCATCATTTATAACAATTATTTCATGTGCTTGATATGTTTGTTTTATAACACTATCTAGACATTTCGCAATGTATTTTTCAGAGTTATATACTGGAATAATTACTGATACCTTTTCGTTCATTTTATTATTTTCCTTCCTCTATTTCTTGCTTAGCAAATTTTTTTTGCAATTTTTTTAGTATTATATTAGATGTAACTGCATATAATATAAACTGTAATAACATGATAGAAAAATAGGCTATTGTTGCACCATTTATTTCAAATGCTTTTGTAAATATATTTGAGCCTATTATTGCGTAAATTGAAATAGCAACATAAATTACAAATTGTACGAACGTCTTTCTTATTGTTGTTAGAATTGAAGAATATATAGTTGCAATAACACTACAAGTAGATGCAATTATAATCCATACTAAGTTCATACGATATGCTTGAAGTTCCACTCCATAAATTATTTGCAAAACTGGAATTCCTAAGAAAAACGCTGCTATTACTGCCAATGCACCAACTCCTGCTATCATCGCAATTAATTTGTACATTATTTTTTTCATTCCTTGTATATCTGCATTTTTAAATTTATCTGTCACAATATTTAAGTATGGGTGAATAATAAATTGTGCAAACAGTCCAATTGCTGTTGCAGGCATAACTATAATTCCATAAATTGCTTGGATATGCTCACTTAAATAATTATCAATAGAATATTTAGGCGCATTCATAATGTACATGCCTAAAAATGAAATACCAAAAATAAATATTCCACTTTTAGTTATTTGCCAAACATTTTTCATTTCTACTTTTTCACTGCTATCTATTATTTTTAAAACATTTGGTATATCATATATTGCAATTATAATCACATTTACAATGGCAATAAATCCACATGATAATAATAGATTTCTAGTTATCAAGTTACATATTCCAAAAGCTATAAGGCTTATTAATGCTTTTACAAAAAATGATTTTCCTACTTTATATAGTAATTCTTTCTTCTGTAATACGCCATATAATACATCACTAAATGCTTCGCATGCTTTATAAAAGCACAATATTAAAAATATACCTGCTTTATATAAATCATATCCTTTTATTACAACAAATCCAATAGATATTACTATCATAATCGCCACTGTAATAGCACGATTTACTATGTATTCTTTATCATTTACTTTTTGATTTTCTGTTACTTGAAATATTCTTCCTGCATATACTCCTATTATGTATAAAATACATGCTGTACTAAACGCAAGAGAAAAAATCCCTGCATTGTCTGTCCCATTCATTCTTGTCACTAGAATAAGAAAGAATAAGGAATTGAAAGAATTGAAGGTAGTTCCTACAATATTCCATATAAAATTCTTATTAAAATTCTCTGTTTTTTCCAATTTTTTCTCCTTTTAAAACTTGATATCTATTTTTAGTTTATCTACCATAAATCTATAAAGTGTAATATATACCATTGGCATGTGCATTTTGTATAATTTAGAAATTCCCCAAAGGCCTATATGTTTTACTCCTCTTTTTATAGAATATCCTAATTTTAAATATGGTGATTTTCTCCATGTTGCAAAATTTTCATCTAAATACAAAATAGTTTCTTTCATCATATTTTTCATATTAATACTTTTATCATATGATGCCCTGTACATAACAGAAGTTCCTAAATGGATAAACGCCATTAGGTCTAAGATGTTTTTCATTTCTTCATATTTGTTTTCTTTTATGTAGAAGCCTTTTAACTCCAATAAATATTTTTTAAAATTGTTGACGTCTTGCTCGTTTACCGAATGAATTTGAGAATCATATCTTAAGAAATAATGATATAGCACATCTGGCACAAATGCTACTTTTTCTATTTTAGCATAACTGCTTGTCAAGAAAATCATATCATTAAATCCTCTAAAATTAAGGAATCTCAAATCTTTTACTTTTTCTAATTTGTAAATTTTATTCCAAGGAGCAGGATTAATAAATAGCATAAAATCATCTTTGTTATTGATTGTTTTTACACTATTTCCAAAGTTCGTCATGTTTTTTGAAACTACTTTTCCTGTATCTAAATCAATTCTTTCAAAACCACACACTGCTAAGTCTGCATTGTTTTCCTTTGCAGCATTATATAATTTTTCTGCCCATGTTGGTTCTACATAGTCATCTGTATCAACAAATGTTACATATTCTCCTGTTGCTCTTTCTAATCCATAGTTTCTTGTAGTAAATTCTCCTCCATTTGGTTTATGGTATGCCTTTACTTTATTTGGATACTTCTTTGCATATTCATCTATTATTTGTGGTGCCGAATCTGTTGATCCATCATCGACACACAGAATTTCTATATCTTTTAATGTTTGATTTACTAATGCATCTAAGCATCTTGGTAAGTATTTTTCTAAATTGTAAACTGCTGCTACAATTGATAATTTGTATTGTTTCATCTTACTTCATTCCTTAATACATATTTTTAGAAAATTATATCTTTTTTTTAGCTTTTTCTTCTTGTTCTTTTAAAGCAATTGCATGATTTAAATTTTTAACTTTTTCGTTTAACATTGCTATTTTTATATTAGTAGTAAATGTTTGTATTAGTAAAAATCCAATAATTACTAAAAACACGAAATTTACTGGTGCCATAAACCCTAATTGATTAGATATCCATTCTACTGTATTAGAAAAGATACTCATTATTATTAATATAAAAGTTCCTATTACCCAAACAATTGAATCTGCTACTCTCATTTTTGATTGTTTTACTCTTTTTACACATAATAAACATGATATTAATGAACATATAATTAAAATTATTCTTAAAGTTAGTGACATTTTATTTTCCTCCTTTTTTTACTTTTAATGTTAATGCTCTAACAAAGAGAATTGAAAACATCATACTTAGCATATATTCTATAGATTTAATAGGATTTAGGTAACTTTCTCCAAATTCTCTCTCGCTCATTTCTACTTGTACTTCTTCTATTTTTAATTTCTTTTTTAACATATATACTAATGTGTCTGGTTCAGGAGTCAAACTGCTGTTATTAACAAATTCCTCTATTGCTTTTTTTCCATATGCTCTCATTCCTGATGTTGGGTCTTTGATTGTTTTTCCTGTTGTTAATTTTATTGCCATGCTAATTAAATTGCTACCTAGCATTCTCATAGTTTTTGGTTTCTTTTGTGTTACAAACCTTGAACCTATTGCTACATCGCAATTTTCTTCTTCTATTTTTTTTACTAATTCTTTTAAGTATTTTGCTTGATGTTGCCCATCCCCATCAAATTGAATAACAATATCGTAATCATTTTTATAGGCATATTTCATCCCTACTTGGATTCCACTTGTTAACCCATAGTTAATTGGTAATGATATCATATTAAAATTATTTTTCTCACATACTTCTTTTGTGTTATCTTTTGAACAGTCATTTACTACGACATAGTCATAATTTGAATTTTGTTTTACATCATTTACTGTTTTTTCTATATTTAGAGCTTCGTTATAAGCTGGAATTACAATTAATGTTTTCATTTTTATCTCCTTTTTTACCACTTAAATATTGCACCTACCAAAGAAATTGTTAATATAATATTGCTTATAAATATTAATTTTATTATATTATTTTCTTTGTTTCCTTCATTTTTCATATTCTTGTTTGATACTATCATTAATAGCAATAGAACAGTTGGAAATACATATCTTATTGCATATCCTGTTAAAACTGTTGAACCTATTGGCGTAAATGTTAAATATAATACCGCACTTGTCATGGCGTAAATCATTAAGAATGTTAAAATGAATATTATTTTCTCTTTCTTTCCGAAATTTATGCTATCATCTTTAATCGCAATGTATATATAATATATTAACATTATAAAGAACAACCATGATGATGTTTCAGAGAAGAAATGTGAAAATTGGAAGCTTGACCACCAATTATAATTTAGTAATGATTGTGTTACATGATTATATGCTACTTTAAATATCACTGTTGGATGCGCTATAAGGTTAGCCATTTGACCTCTAAATCCTGTATCTCCACCTCTAGGGTCGCCCATATCTATTGTTATTTTTGGTTGTACTAACATAATCATTCCCATTATTACAATTGCAAATAGTATTAATAGCCAAATCTTTTTGCCATATTTCTTTATAATATCTTTTATAGGTAATATGAATATTAATAATCCTATTGCGCAATATGACATAGATTTAAATGTTAATGTTAAACAATATATCAGTGTCAAAATCATTAATTGCTTAAATGTTATATTTTCCTTTTCATTATATAATTTTAAACAATATGCTACAAATAGAGTTATTAGTATTGTTCCAAGTGAGTCTAATGAATATGTTCCTGCGATGCATAAAAACATTGGCAATGCTATTACTGCAAATGCAATATTCTTTTTATATGGTAAGATTTCTAAAACTAACATTGCTAATCCCATATATGTTAATAAATTCATTATCTTTCCGCATATGAAAACATCTGCAACACTTCCACCTAAAATTCTTCCTACAAATATTCCTATTGCACTTGGAATATATAAAATAGGATTATATGTTGCTGGAGTTGAATCTATTTCATCATCTGCTGGTATTTGTCCTTCTTCATATTTATATGGTATTTTAAAGTTTTCTGCCATAATTACATAGTGTGTACCTCTTGGCAATTCTTCCATAAATTGCTTGTCCACCACTGGATTATTGAAATCCAAGTTGCCATACGAAATATTATATGCTTCCATAAAATGTTTTTTCTCATCTAATACATTATAACTTGTACAAGTTATAGAAAGCACTATTCCTACTAATATTAGCGAAATCAAATTAACTTTATAATCGTTTGATGCATAAATTACACTTGTAAGTCCACCTAATAAAGCCAAAATTAACATTGCTAACTGTGGTAACAACATAGTTGTTCCTTCTGTTAAAATCGCTTTTGCTACTACTCCTAGCAAGATTATAAGTGAAATAGCTACATAAGTTATTAGCACTATTTTTTTCGCTTTATTTTGATATGATTTTTCTATATTTTCGAAATTTACTTTTTTATTAAAAAGTAATGTTGCTAGTATTGTTAATATATACATTACTAGTCTACAAATTGAGAAATAGAATGTTGTAATTTCTCCTTGTATTATTCTTTCTGTAAATGTATGGTTACAATACCCTAGTTCATATATTAATATAAATGCCAATATAATTAATATATTATATATCTTTAACTTTCTTTTCGTCATTTTTAAAAACATCTAAAACTCCTTTGTTTACCATAAATAATAATTTTGCAAATATCGCTATTATAGACCAACATGTAATATATAATAACAATGTCCCAGTAAATCCATATGTTCTATTTTGAAATTTATTTTCTGTACTCATAATAATATAATGATGTACTAAAAATATTGCATATGAATATTTTGATATTATTCCAAATATCTTTTGAATCGTCATATTTTGCACAAATTGTCCAATATAAGCTAGTACGAAAAATAATCCGTAACCTACCATATTTCCAAATAATACTTGTACATTTCTAGTTGCTGATGGCATCATATATCCAGCTATCGCTATTAATAGCCCAATTCCTGCATGCCCTATCTTGATTTTTTTGATATTTATTACATACATTCCAAGCATAAAGCTATATAAACAAACTATTATGTTTTTGTTTATTTCCATTTTTCCATTGGTATAGAATATTAATAATAAAAAATTTAATATTGTTCCAATTGTAAATGTTATTTTTGGCCATTTTAACACTGCTTTTCTTAATAAAGGGAATACTACATATATAAGAACAATGCATCCTAAGAACCATTCTCCTATTAGATAAATTGTTTGTATATATGGGCTTAAATATCCATCCATTGCGAATAGTGAAAATATTAATCTATACATTGGTAATCCCCAAATATTTTGTTTGTTCATATAGAAAAAATAAATAAATAACGATGTGTATGCTATCCAAAACATAGGATATATTCCTAAAAATCTTTTTTTAGCATATTGTTTTAGTTCTAATTTTTCTTTATAATTATACATTAATGCTGCACCAGAAATCATAAAGAATAATGTTACTCCTATTAATCCCCATTTTCCATTTGAAAATATAAAGTCTGTTCCAACAATATTATTTTCTGAAAAATGTACAAAGAAGTGATATGTTACTATTATAAACATCGAGATAACTCTTATAAAATCTAAGTAAAATATTTTTCTTTTTTTCTCCATTTTATTTTCCCCTTATCTTCGCCTTTATTTTCTTAGCAATACGCCATGCTTTTGTATTTCTCATTTTTTCATATTTATGAACTAGATGTCCATAATTTGCTTGATACAAATCAAATTCCATATCTCTTGCAATTTTCTTATAATCTATAAATTTATATCCATTTACTAGACTTGCTTTTGCTGGTATTGCTTCGTATAATTTTTTATAATATTCTTGCATTTCCGCTATTGTTTTAAAGTTATATCTTTCAAAAGCTTCCTTTTTAGCTTGATATTCTTCTTTATTTACACTTATTTCTTGTATCTTTTCTAATATTTTAGAAGCATCTGTATTAACTTCTAATGTCCAGCCTAGGCCATCTTTTTTTACTCTATCTCCTACTGCACCTAAGTCAAATGTAAGTACTGGAACTTTTGCCATATAACTTTCTGTAAGAGTATATGAATATGTTTCTGGCCAAGTTGCAAATATACATACTAAGTCTATTTGATTATCTATAAGTAATTGTGGTAATTCTCCTCTAGTGTATGGTCCATGATTTATATAATTTGCTGTGCTTTTGCTTAACATCTCGTCATTTGGTTTTCCAAATAAATGTATTTTTATCTTTTGGTTTGTATTTTTCTTTATTAAATCTTTTAAAATATTGCTTCCTTTATGTATTGCCATAGCTCCAACAAATGCAATATCAAAGGTTCCTTTTTCTTTTTTATCCGCTTCTTTTACTTCTATTACATCTACACCATGTTCAACAACTTCAATATTTAAATTGCTATATGCTTTTTCATATTGCATTTTTGTATTTTCTGAAGGCACAATTATTTTATCAAATTTTTCTAATACTACTTTACAAGTTTCTCTCCAACTGCCTAAAATGTCACTATTTACTCCCAACCTGTCATGTAAGCATTTCTTGCAATTTTTTCTTGTATCATTTTCACAGAATTTATCAATATATACCATATTTATAGATGGGCATATCATGTATAAATCGTGAAGTGTAATTATGCTGTATACTTCTTTTTTCTTTGCTATATCTATTGCATCAAATGTTTGAAACAAGAAATGATGTACATGTAAAATATCAAATTTAAATGAATCAAATAGCATTTCTAACATTTTACGATATGAGTTGTTTGTATTATGAATTTGTCCATATTGGAAAATATCTGTTTTGAAATTTGCAATTTCTCTTCCAGCTTCGTTTGTATATAAATATAGTTTAAATCTTGCCAAATCGTTTTCATCTGGCGCTAATACAAAACTAGCTATATTTTCTTGAGTGTTTTTTAAAATCAAGTCTTTTATATGTAGTGAGGTTCCTCCTGTCATTTCCATATTTTCTTTCCATTCATTTACTAGATACAAAATCTTCTTTTTACCGTATATATCTATATTTAATTTAACATTTTCTTGAATGTCTCTTAATGGATTATTAGCTATAAATTGATCTGTTTTTTCTACATAAATAGGATGTTTTCCTCTTAGTAATTTCATATGTTCATCAATTAACGCTGCTCTTGATTCTGTCATATTTTCTTTTTTGAAACTTTGAGTACCTTTATGATATATAAATGTGTTGTCACATAAGACATTAGTATATCCATTGTCTAACGCTCTGTAACAAAAGTCATTTTCTTCTCCGTAACCTTTTCCAAATGTTTCGTCATCAAATAGCCCTATTTTAGTTATCACATCTCTTTTTATATACATACAGAATCCATTTCCTGTTGTTAATTCTGGGTAACGACTTTTTGAGATTTTTTCTATCATTTCTGCATATTCTTCTAAATTCATGTTCTTTGGTAATTCATTATCAATTCCAAAGTTTGGTACTGAACAGATTGTTCCATTATTAGTAAGTGGTGTAACTGTTGCAATATATTGATTCGAATATGCACATTCTTGTATTTTTTCAATCCAGTTTTTTGTTACTTCTGTATCACTATTTAGTAGAATTACATCATTTTGCGAATATTGCATTCCTCTATTTACGGTTTTTACAAATCCCATATTTTGCTCATTCTCTAATACTACAATATTTAATTCTTCGTTTTCGTTTTTATATTTTTCAAGCATTGGTTGTATTTTTTCATCTGGACTTTTATCGTTTATTAATACAAGTGTATGCTTTGTTAAATCCGTTGTTCTTAAAATACTTTTTATACATTCTTCTGTATATTCATATGCATTATATACTGGTATGATAATATCAATGTTTTTCATTAATTTTTCCTCGCTTTTATATTATTCGTCTGTTTTTATAGCTAATCCTGTATTCTTTTTACTTAGATTAGGACTAAAGTATCTGTCTCCTTGAACATAATATTTGTTCCACTTTTGTTTGAAACTTTCTATTTCTCTCTCTTTTTGTTCATTATCTGCTAATTTATTAACACAGAAAGTTACTATTGGATTTATAACAACTTGTTTTCCTATTTCTTGCATTTTTAAAGAATAATCAATACTAATTAATCTTCCCGCATAGTCTGTTGTAAATCCTTTTACTTCTTCAAAAAATCTTTTGTTGATTAGAGCATATTTTGTATATACACAAGTAAGATTATGAATAATTAATAATCTTTGCATATATGTTCCTGCATCTTTTGGTGCTCCTTTATATAAGAAGTCTCCTGCTCCATTCATTCCTAAAATAATTCCACTATGTTCTACCAAGTTATTTCCATTGTATAATTTTGTTCCAACAATTCCTACTGTTTCATCTTGGCAGATTCCTAGTAATTGTTCAATATAGTTTGGTTTATCTATTGTTTCTAGGTGTTTATCTATTATAATAAAGTATTCTCCTGTTGATTTTTTTATCGCTTCATTTATATCTTCGTTTTCAACAATTATTTTCTCTATGTTTTCATATGTAGTACATTCTAATTTTTGTAACAAGTTTTCTTTCTCTTCTACTGTAGTATTTCTTGCATCAATTATAACACTAACTTTTGGTGTACTTTTAGGTTCATATATTAACTCATAGCTTCCTGGAGTTAGTCCATCTTCTACTTTTACATCAACATCTAAACTTCTTTTTACATGGTCTTTTATTACTTTTTTTCCAATTTCAAAAGCATATGGTTTAGAATCTGAGTTTTGTGCTGTTGAATTTCTATGCGCTCTCCAATGATATAAAACTTTTGGTATATGCACTATATTTTTTGTTAATTCAGATGCTCTTGCTACTATATCGAAATCCTGACTTCCATCATATTCGCTTCTGAAACCTTGTAACTTGTCCATTAATTCTTTTTTGAATATACTGAAGTGACAAATGTAATTTGCACTGTTTAATGTGTATGGAGAAAAATCCGGTTTAAAAAATACTTCATATCTTGGTCCTTTTGCTGTTTCAAGTTTATCTTCATCAGAATATAACAATTCTACTTCTGGATTTTCATTTATGGCTTTTACAACTTCATATAGTGAAAATACTGGTAACAAGTCATCATGGTCTAGCAATCCTATAAAGTCGCCTGTTGCAAGTGTTAACGCTTCATTAGTATTTCCTGAAATGCCTTTATTTTCTCCTATTATTTTGTATTTTATTCTACTGTCTTTTTTAGGATATTCTTGCATATATTTTATAGGCTCTGGCGAACCATCTGCTAAACACAATTCCCAATTTGAATACGTTTGTTTTTGCAAACTTTCTACTAATTCTTTAAAGAAAGGTTCTGGTGTTTGATAAACTGGTACTATAATACTTATTTTAGGTTTTATTTCAAAATCATATTTTCTTTGTTTTTCTAGTTCTTTTTCATTTGGTTCGTTATTTTTTATCCACCTAATATATCTTCTTTCCTCTTCTGAATATTTTGAAATATACCTTTCATAAATAATTTTTATAATTCTTCTTCTTTTTGAATCTGGTGGTAATAGTCTTTCGAATTTCATTGGTTGCTCCTTTTTTAAAAAAATCTTCTCTTCCTATTTTTTTGTAAATCTCTTACTTGTTGTTCTAAAAGTTCTATATAATCTTGTTTATTATGATTATCTATTTCTAACTCTTTTATATATTGATTTTGTTTAACATCATTTTCTTCAAAATCTTTTATTTGATTTAATAAAAGTCCAGTATAATTGATGTCATGTAACTGTGATATTGACTGCTTATTTAATTTAATCATTGTTTCTTCTATAATTTCTTTCTGTATATATTCTTCTATTCTATCAAATAAGTTTTTGTATTTCTGTAAGTTAAATCTTTCTAACAAATTTTTTTTTGGATATTTGCTGTCTATTTCTATATTATAGGCATATATATTTTGAATCGCTCTATATAACAAAAATTCTAACGGAATACCATCTTCATACCACTCTTGGTCAAAAAACATAAATTCGTCATTTTTGTAAAAAGTGTTTTCAAAAACCAAATCTAAATATCCATTTTTTAAGATTGTTAATCCTTCTATTTCTTCTGGTGATGCTTGTATATCTCCATTTAGTTTTGAACGTTTATTTTTTAATAATCTTTCTTTTATGTGTTCATACCATTTTTCAATTAATTCTATTGCTTCTTTCGTTTTGTCTTGTAATAACATATTAGCAATAATTTTGTCAAATGTGTCTTCTTGTATGTATTTGCTTACAACTTCTTCTTTTTTTGCTTCATCAATTATGTTAAATCCTAGCTTTTTGAGATTACTTATGTTTAGTTCTATATTTTTTATATGTTGTTCGGCTTTTGAATTTATCATTTTCTTTTTTACTTCATTTTCATATATTATAGTTGCTAATTGATATTTTTCCTTTCTGTTGTTATTAAAACTTATAAAGCTAATTGGATTTTTTTCAGTGTTTTCTTCCATTTTTATTTCTACTAAATAAGAGTTGGTAAAAATGTCAAACAATCCATTTTTGGTTAATTGTTTTAGTGCTTTTAATTCATCAAAAACCACTACACTGCCTTTTTCGTACATAATATTATACATTAGTTTTGTTGTGTTTTCGTTCGGTATATACTTGTCTGAAAAAATAGCATTTGGCATTTTATAATTTGGTATTGGATAATAGAATTGATAATTGTTTAATCCTTGCTCATTTAATAATCGTTCTATTTCCCTTTTTCCATATAACTTATTTTTTTCATTTAGAAATGTATTATATATTTTCCCTTCAAAACTCGCTCCTGCGAAATATGAAATTCCAAATCTATTATTTGTCATTAATATTATAGTACCATTTGGTTTTATCCATTTTTTTACATACATTATTTGATCTGGTCGTTCTAAAATAATGTAATCAAATATTGGCTCTAATATAATATCTTTTATTTTGCCTACTATAATTTCTATTTTTTTATTTTTCGTGTGTCTTTTTGCTATTCCTTCTGCCTTTTTTAAATTTTCTTCTATCGCCACCACTTTATTTGCTCTTTTGCATAATAAGTCTAATATTTCTCCCATATTAGCTCCAATTTGCAAAATGTTTGAACACTCTTTAAATTCATACCAATTTAAAATATTTTCTCTTATTTTAGAAAGTGCCATTGCTACTTCTATTCTTGTATCTTTTTTTAATATTTCAATATAATCTTCTGGTAAATATTTTAATAAATATTGTTCTATAATTTCTTGTTCTATTGGCATAAGACCTTGGTTATTATTTTCTTTATTATAAGTAAGATTTAATTCCATATTTTCCCCTTTCGTTTTTAATATGTGAAATTTAGTTGTTTGCTGGAATCTTTGTTACATTCACCTCTGAATTTATTTTCAATAGTCCTACCATTTCTTTAACCGATAATACTTCTACTAATAATGCATCATATTTTCTATCTAAAGCTTCTAGGTCTCCTCTGTGATTAAAATGTGTACAACTAAATGATAACGTATACTTACCAGGCGCTACATTAAATATTTGTTTAAACTCTGTAATAGCTATATCTCCTTTTTTAAATTCTCCTGTCATAACTTTTTCAATCACTGTATTTGTACCACAAATTTCTAATCCCTTAAAATCCTTCAGTGTCATTGTAAAAATCGGATCTCTTACATCTTCATGGAATAATACTTTTGATTTTAAAACTATCTCTTTATCATTTTCAATCATTGTTGTAAAATTATCTTCTAAATCAAACATTCCGTAATCTATAACTTCAGCTGCTCCATTTCCATATGTGATTACATCTGGATTTTCATTAAATCTTGATTTCCATAGTTCTTGTGAATTTTGTTTTTTTGTTTCCTTTTTATTTTGTGTAACTGTTTCTTTCTTTTCTTCCGCTTCTATTCCTACTATCATCTTTTTATATTTTTCTACACCGTCTTTTACTGTTCCGTCAAAAATTTTCTTTCCTTTATCTATAATAATAGTTCTTGTACAATTTCTTAATACATCATTAATGCTATGCGTTACAAATAAAATTGTTTTTCCCTTTTTCTTAAACTGTTCAAACTTTTTAAAACATTTCAATTGAAATGCCATATCTCCAACAGATAAAACTTCGTCAACTATTAAAATGTCTGGATCTACATTAATAGCACATGCAAATGCTAATCTTGCAAACATACCAGATGAATATGTTTTTACTGGTTGATATAAATGATCTCCTATGTCTGCAAATTCAATTATTTCCGGTTTTCTTTTTTCTATTTCTTCTTTACTTAACCCCATAACTTGTCCATGTTGATATATGTTTTCTTCTCCTGTTAATTCCATATTAAAAGCTGTTCCCAGTTCTAATAAAGAACTTATTTTACCATTAACTTGTATTTTTCCATCTGTTGGTGTAACAACACCTGTAATCATTTTTAGTAGTGTTGATTTTCCTGCTCCATTTTTTCCAAGTACTCCTAATACTTCTCCTTTTCTTACTTCTAAATCTAAATTTTTCATCGCGCTAAAAGTTTGATGTCTTTTCATAAAAGGAAATATAGTTTCTATTAATCTATCTTTATTTCCACAAAACATTTTATAATCTTTACAAAGTTTATCAATTCTTATTGAAATTTCTTTATCTCCATTTATTATACTTTTGACTTTTTCATCTTTTTGTTTACTCACTTATTTTCCCCCTTACCAGCTATTTGTCTTTTTGTTCTATTTAATAATACTGTTATTATAACTATTTCTAATATATATATAGGCATTATATATCTAATGTGGAAATTAAAACCTGTTAATAGTGAAAAGAAACATGAACTCACTATTGTATATAATATTGGTATTAATATTTCTTTTTGTATCTTTAGCCTTTCTCCCATTTTGCTAACAATTACATATATATTCATAATTATAAATACTATATTGAAATATAATATATATGCATCTGCAAACAAGTAATGTTCTCCTTCCATTTTCTCTACTGTATATTCATACATTTCGTCTTCTGTATCGAAAATTATATAATATGGCGAAAATATATTTTTTAGAAAATCACTTGTTATATTAATAGCTATTTTAGGAAAATTTCTTCTAATTGCTACTTTTAATATTTTATTAGCTCGCTCTAAATTCCCATCTTGCTCTAATAAAGTTAAATATGGTAATTTATATGTATTTCCATTAACAGTTGTTGCTACTGCATCTTCATATGATATTGTTTGTTTTATATCGTCTGGTAAATATTCGTATATGTTTGGTAGTGTGTCTGCAACAATTCTTTCATACATATACAAGAATATTGTTGATTCACTTGTGTCCGTATTATCATCTTCACTTGTAAAAATTCCTTTTGCTATATTTGTACTCATTACGCTTAATACTAAAATCACAAACAATATAGCTATCTTTTTAATGTTTAGCTTTTCTTTTTTTCTGTTATAAAAATATATAATTGCATCTATTATTATTGTTGATACTATTACAAATGCCAAGAAATATAATTTTTCACTTCTAGTATTACATGTCAAAAACATTGTTATAAAACTATATATAGCAAATTTATATTTTTCAGTTTTCATATATTTTATTAGATAACATATAAATAAAATTGTAAAGCTCGTTGCTAAACTATCACATTTAATACTCATATTGAAATGCATATTAAATGGAATTGTAAATATAAATAATGTATATAATACAAATTCTTTTTTGCTCAATTTAATTTTGAAAACCTCTTTTATTGTGCCAATTGCTACCGCACAAGCAAATAGATTAACTATCATTTGTAAAACATATGTTAAATTTACAATATTCAAATTTAATAAATTGGCTATCTTTCCCATTATATTTAATGTAACTGGATATATAAATGGCCTATATGATGGCAAGTCTAATGTTTTTGATAATTCTAAAAATTCCGCTGTATCTCCATATTTTGGTATATATCCTATATTTTTTATTACAAATATACTACAAATCATTACTTGAACTAGCATTAAAATTTTAATTATCTTCTTGCTAAAGTTTAAAAAATTTTCTTTTTTCATTTTCCTCTACCTTTTAATTCTATAATACGTCTGCAAAGTCTTTTTTATTTTTCTTGAATATATAATTTCCCCACACAAACATTGCTATTGTAATTATCCAGAAAACAATTGTATATATTCCATGACTCTGTGTTACAATATTACTTGATATAAATGAATCTCTAAATCCTGATACCAAGTATGTAAATGGCATACATCTAAATAGTCTTGATAAGAATACATTTCCATCTATCATAGATAAATTCCATACAACTGGTGTAAACCACATAAACAATTGCATTAAGATGTTTAATAGTTGTGCAAAGTCTGGTACTAATGTTGCAACCGCTGATGTAAATCTTGTAAATGCTATTAAAAAGCTGTACATTGCTATTACAATGTATATTACTTGTAAAAAGTTTGGTATATATCCATAAAAAAAACCAACTGCAATTGCTACTAAAAATAGAAATATTGCTACAAAGCTGCTTGCTACAATTGAAATAATTGGTATAATATCTACTGGAAATACCACTTTTTTTACCAAATAACTATAATTTCTAATAGATCCTGTTGCATTTATTACTATATCACTAATACTTTGCCATATTGCCATCCCAGGTAAAAACCAAACAGCATATGGATCATTACCAGCTGCTCCTACTTTTAAGATGTATTGAAACACAATTACATAAGTAAGCATAAATACAAAGGGTTGTAAAAATCCCCATATACTTCCTAAGCCTGTGCTTGCAAATCTATTTCTAAAATCATTTTTTCCTAATTGCCAAATTAGTTTTTTATTTTTTATTGATGTTTTTATAAATTCCATAAGTTTCTCCTTTTTTGTCTATTTTTTTACATTGTATATTCTATCTTTAATTACGTGTTTTGTCAATTATTTTTGCCCATAAAGCCCATAAAAAACGAGCTTTAAATTTTCTAACGAATGTTAATTTCAAGAAAATATTAAGCTCATTATAATCCTATTTTTTAAAAATAATATAACCTAGTATTGGTAAGTGAAATATCACTATTTCTTTAATCATCTTCTTTGTAAGGTTTTTTCCTGATAAAAATCTAAAATATTTGAATATATGAAAGTTTACACATTTACTTTTCCTCAAACTTTCATAATATTTAATGATTTCTTCTAAAAACTTCTTGTCATCTTCATCTTCTGCGTATTGTTTGCACATTCTAGCTCCGTCTAAATATGCTTTATCAATTACCTTTTCTTTTCTATATTTTAAATATGATTGATAAGTTTTCCCATTTTCTTCTTTCCATCTAGCTAAGTTTTGAGCTAAATTTCTTCCACCAAATACATTAGTGTTGTGTAATCTATATCCAAATAATGGCTCTTCTATATAAGCTATTCCTTTATTTTCATTTGCTATAAAAGCCGCTAACCAATCATGTGCCATTACTTCTTCTGTAAATGGTAACATCTTATCTCTGACTTGTTTGGTGATTATTTGTGAGCATCCTATTCCTATGCAACGTGATATTGCAAGTTTGCTCTTTCCTTTTATTAATGGTACATTTTTGTATTTAAAATAATCTTTTTTTATAATTTCATCTTTTTCGTTTATTTGTGTAGAATTGCAATATACTAAATCTACATTTTCGCTTTTTATTTTTTTAATGCTTTCTTCTACTTTGTTTTTATACCATATATCATCATGGTCACAAAACATTATATATTCTGCTTCTGCTTTTTGTAGTAAAAATTCAAAGTTTTTTATATATCCTATATTTTCTTCTTGTATATATAGTTTTACTCTATTGTCTTTTTTTTCATATTCTTTAAGAATTTTTTGTACTTCTTTTTCACTTGAATTATCGTCGCTTATTATCAATTCTATATTTTTGTATGTTTGACCTAATATGCTATCTACCTGCTTTTTTAAGTATTCTATTTTTGTGTTGTATGTCGTTAAGATAATGTCTATTTTGTCTTCCATTATTTTTCCTCTTTTTTGTTTTGTTTTTTCTTTTGGATTATATCATATAGTGCTTATATCTACAAGTTTTTTACGAATTTTCTTGCTTTTTTGCACAAAAAAATCAATCCTTATAGATTGATTTTTTATTGTTTTATTCTGCTACTGGGTAAACACTTACTTGTTTTTTGTCTCTACCTTTTCTTTCAAATTTAACTGTTCCATCTACTAATGCATATAATGTATCATCGCTACCTTTTCCAACATTAGTTCCTGGATGTACTTTTGTTCCTCTTTGTCTTACTAGGATGTTTCCTGCTAAAACAAATTGGCCATCAGCTCTTTTGACACCAAGTCTTTTAGACTCACTGTCTCTACCGTTGTGACTGCTACCTTGCCCTTTCTTATGAGCCATGCTTCTCAACTCCTTTCGGTTTCGTTTTTATTTATGTTTTCTCTTTTAAAATCTATGTTTTAAATTATGCTTCCACTTTTTCTGTAGCTTCAGCTTTTGCTTTTGCTGCTGTTCTCTTTGCAGCTGTTTTAATTCCTGTGATTTCTACTTTTGTGTATGGTTGTCTGTGTCCTTGTTTTCTTCTGTAGTTCTTTTTAGCTTTCATTTTGAATACTATGATTTTTTTAGCTTTACCATGTGAAACTACTTTTCCTTCAACCTTTACACCTTTAACATATGGATTTCCTACTTGTACTTTTCCTTCTTCTGATACTAGGATTACTTTGTCAAATGTTACTTTTTTTCCTTCCTCTGTATCTAGTTTTTCAAAAAATACTACATCTCCTTCTGCTACTTTGTATTGTTTTCCACAGCTTTCGATTATTGCGTACATTTAAAATGCACCTCCCTTATTTGTATACTCGCTAATCCTTAAATAAAGGTAATTAACCTATTGTTAATGTTTGTGTACCTTGACTAAGCGGATTACAGTTACTAATTTTATCATATTTTTACATTGTTGTCAATGATTTTTCAAAAATGATTGACATGATTTTTCAAAAATGATTGACATGATTTTTCAAAATTTAATATTCCTCTTATGTGTTACATTTTTATTGCAGAATATATTGTACAAAAAAACTCAAATTATTAAACTTTTTCGTCTAATAATTTGAGTTCAATCTAATCATATTTTATTCAATTTTATCAATTATCCTTTTGATGCAATATAGCAAGCTAGGTCTACTAATTTGTTTGAGTATCCCCATTCATTATCATACCAAGCTACTAGTTTTACAAATGTATCTGTTAATTGGATACCTGCTGTTGCGTCAAATATTGATGTGTGAGCATCATTTATAAAGTCTGATGAAACTACTGGTTCGTCTGTATATTCGATAATTCCTTTCATTTCGTTTTCAGATGCTTTTTTAATTGCTGCACATATTTCTTCCATTTTTGCTGGTTTTTCTAAGTTACATGTTAAGTCAACAACTGATACGTCTACTGTTGGTACTCTGAATGACATACCTGTTAGTTTTCCGTTTAATGTTGGTATTACTTTTCCAACTGCTTTTGCTGCTCCTGTTGATGATGGTATGATGTTAGCTGCTGCTGCTCTTCCACCTCTCCAGTCTTTTTTAGAAGCTCCGTCAACTGTTTTTTGTGTTGCTGTTGTAGCATGTACTGTTGTCATTAATCCGTCTTTAATTCCAAAGTTATCGTTTATAACTTTTGCTAGCGGTGCTAAACAGTTTGTTGTACAAGATGCGTTTGATACTATGTTCATGCTTGGGTCATATGTTTCGTTATTTACTCCCATTACAAACATTGGTGCATCTTTTGATGGTGCACTGATTATTACTTTTTTTGCACCTGCATCTATGTGTGCTTGTGCTTTTTCTAATGTTGTGAATACTCCTGAACATTCTAGTACGTATTCTACTCCTATTTCTCCCCATGGTATGTTATGTGGATCCATTTCATTATATACTTTTATTTCTTTTCCATTTACTATTAGGTTTCCGTCTTTTTCTTCTACTGTTCCGTTGAATTTTCCGTGTACTGTATCATATTTTGTCATATATGCCATATAGTCTGCTGTGATGAATGGATCATTTATTGCTACTACCTCTACTCCTTCCTTTGCAATCGCTGCTTGGAATGATAAGTTTCCAATTCTTCCAAATCCGTTAATTCCTACTTTTATTGACATAAAAATTCCTCCTCAATTTTATTTTGCCCTTTTTAGGACATTTCTATTCTATAACAAAAGAAAAGACTTTTCAAGTCTTTTTCTAAACTTTTTTGCCCTGCCAACAGGGACGGTCCTTCTTGGCAGATTCCTGCCATTGGGGACGGTCCTTTTTGGCACGTTTCTGCAACTGGGGACAGCCCTTCTGAATTGCTTAACTCCTTGTCATTGGCGATATACGTGTTATTTTTGATATTGCTTTTGTTCACTACGCTCAATAATAATTTGTATCTTTATATAAAAGGGGGGTTTAACTCAGGCTCAAATTCTTATTTTATATTTTGAATAAATGATGAATGTGACTGGAATAAAAAATAGAAATTCTTTAATTTTTTTCTGGAAAGAGTTCACACTTGCTGTGGAAGGGTGCCAGAAAAAGATTTTAGAATTTCTTTT
>CANBES010000002.1 GCA_947367845.1 uncultured Clostridium sp.
TGTTTCTAATGCTGTTGCTTTATTTGTTGCATCTTTGGCTTGCCCCGCTTTTCCTAGTATTCCATTGTCTCCTGTTAATGTGCTTATTGCTACTCCGTGCTAGTATTAATAGCACTATTATTGTTATTACTAGCGCTATTAAGGTAATTCCTTTGTTTTTTTGTTGTTTCATTTTTTAAACTCCCTTCTTTTGTTTTGCATATATATTTTATATGTTTTTTCAATTTATGTTAATAGGTAACCCACACTTTTATTTTATTTTTCACTATTTTCTCTTTCAACAGTTCTTCGACGATTTATCTATTGCAAACTTTAACAAGTCTATCCATAATAGCCCTACCTATTCCGCTTCTCTTCTACCCCTTCTACAATAATGATATCAGGGCTAAAATTATCCGCTTCTCTAAGCAACCTAAAAATATTTCTAGAAACAACTTCCAAATTATCCTTAGGCCCCATATTTAATATAACTTTAGAATTGTACATATTAACATTTTCATTGCAACAAATAACAACAGCATTATCATATTGTTTTAGTATAGCATTCACTCTATCAACTTGTCCTTTATCAGCCCTAACCAACATGCACCTATTTTTAATATTATAATGTGCCATATCACTACTTGGTAAAAACTTATTCTTGTTCAAATAATCTAAAACTACATCACCTGCAACATCTTTTATTTGAACATCTGTAATAGCACCTGGCCTTAAAATATGTGGTATGCCATCTACAACCTTAACAATAGTGGACTCCAATCCAATTTTGCTTTCTCCACCATCAATTATAAAATCTACCTTATCTTCAAAATCCTCAATTATATCACTCAAATTTGTTCCACTAAGTTTACCTGACAAATTAGCACTTGGAGCTGCAATAGGCACTCCTGATTCTTGAACCAATTTTAAAGCAATATCACCACTAGGCATACGAACCCCAACAGTATCTCCACCAGCTGTAACAATATTAGGAACAATATCTTTCTTCTTCAATATAATTGTCAAAGGACCAGGAAAAAATGCATTCATTAATCTGTACTCTAATTCTGTAATATCTTTCGCAATACTCTCTATCATCTTTATATCACTTACTAATAAATTAATTGGATTTTTTGCACTTCTCCCTTTTGCTTTATATACCTTCTCTACTGCTTTGATAGATAAGCCATTCGCACCAATTCCATAGACTGTTTCTGTTGGAAACAACACTATGCCATCATTTTTAATTATATTTGCAACTTTTTGTAGTTGTTCACAGCTTGCATTACTTTTCATATCTAAATATTTTTCCATAAACAGTCTACCTTTCTTTTAACGTTTTTGGGTGTTTTTGGGGACAGAGCAAAAAAACATCACCAAATGTGTCCCCAAATATCCAAAAGGAAACGTACCCAAATGTCCTGCTAAAATCTAATAATCTCGTTATATGTCTCTATTGCAAAATTATCTGTCATACCAGAGATATAATAAATAATTGCCCTAAAGTAATCTTTTTCATTATTAATATCAAATATCACTTCATTTTTAGAATTTGAATATCTTTCTAAATTCCAATAATTTGATATCCAATCCTTAAAACTACTAAATAGCTTTGGATATACTTTTTTCATTTTTTCAATATTCTCTAATGTTTTTTCTCCATTGTATGTTTTCTTTAATGTTTCATATATCTCATTTAATACAAGTTTGAAATATCTATTTGAAGGGCTAATTCTTTCATCAAAATAAATATTTGTATAGTTAAATTTTTTAATTTCATTTAACATATTAAATGTTTCTTCTGAGAAGCATAATCCATTTTCTAATGAAGAATTTTCGCATAAGTCACATACTAGTTTATTTATTATAACAGTATTGTTAATTACTTCTTCTGAATTATGATTTAGTAATTTATATAAATCTTCTAGCTTTTCATCTAATATCCCCAACGTAATTGCATCTTCTATGTCTCTTCCTAAATATGAAATTTTATCAGCTATTTTTACAACACATGCTTCCCAAGTATATGGAGCATATTGGTTTGGTCTAGTATAATCATATAAATCTATATACTCTTCTCTTGGTTTTAGCTTATTTTCGTCAATTTCGCCACAATGTGATATTATTCCATCACGTATTGCGTATGTTAAATTTAGATTTTGTTTATCTTTAAAATGATTTTCTAATAATTCTATTTTATCAACATATTCTAAGCCATTTTTTTCATGCCAAAATCTTTTTCCTATATCTCTTACAGATATTTCAGATAAAACCTTTTCCCCTTGATGTCCAAATGGGCTATGCCCTAAATCATGAGCTACTGCTATTGCTTTTGTTAGTTCTGTGTTTAATCCTAGGTATCTTGCAATTGTATAACTTATTGACTCTACATGTGTTGTGTGTTCTATTCTAGTACATATGTGGTCATCTTCAGGAGAAAAGAATACTTGAGTCTTATGTTTTAATCTTCTATATGCATTACAATGTATAATTCTTGTATAGTCCCTCTCAAAATCTGAACGTATATCACTTTCTCTTATATATAGCGGCTTTTCTCTTTCTATTATGTTATTCCACTTTGGATTATTTTCAGTTGCTGCATACTCTTTTAATAGATCTTTCATACTCTTTTTCTCCTTTTTTTATTTTAGATTTTTTAGGACAGTCCCAAATCGTTTCTTTCGAAACTTTTTTGACCTGTCCCAAAAAGTTTAAGCTAATATTGCTTCTTTGTCTTTTATCATTTGGCAAATTAAGTCAGCTGCTTTTTCCACTCCTAATGTATCACTATTAATACATATATCGTAATTACTATGATTAGACCATTCTTTGTCTGTATAATGTTTATAGTGGTTTGCTCTTAGCTTATCAATTCTTTTTATTTCTTTTTCTGCTTTTTGTTTATTCATTCCATAAAATTCTGTTGCTCTTTTTACTTTATCTTCCATATCACTATACACAAATACTTTAATTACGTTTTCTTTATCTTTTAATATGAAATCTGAACATCTGCCGATTATGACACAAGATTCTTTTTCTGCTGTTTTAGTAATTAGTTCTGCTTCTTTTATAAATAATTCGTCTGAATTATCAATTCCGAAATAATATCCATTATTTAATCCTGATAATATATCTCTTTTTTGTTCTTTACTTTCTATGTATTCTTCTGATAGTCCTGTTTCTTGTGCTAATTCTGTAATAAATTCTTTATCATATAATTTGATACCTAATTTATCCGCAATTAGTCTACCTATATATCTTCCGCCTGAGCCATATTCTCTTGATATTGTAATTACTATTTGTTTGTTTAGTTGATTATCTGTACTTGTGTCATCTATTAAAGCTTCACTCTTAACTTTTTCCTTTCCAAAGTTTTTAACTTCTATTGTAAGTAGTATTACTGCTATCATAAACGCAAGTCCATCTGCAACTGGTCCAGCTGAAAGTACTCCAACTATCCCAAAGACTCTACCTAATATAAGCATAGCTGGAATTAAGAATAGTATTTGTCTTGATAATGATAATGCTGCACTTTTTACACTTTTTCCAATTGCTTGGAAGAATATTCCTGATGGTATTTGAATTCCATTACATATACACAACATTAAAAATGTTCTAAATCCTAAGCAAGCAAATTCCATATATAATTCGTCACCACTACCAAAAATTGATATTAATTTATCTGGTATTGTTTGGAATAATATAAATGCAATTGTACTAATTATTACACTTATGCCAAGTACTGTTTTTAAAGTTTGTTTTACCCTATCATATTTTTTAGCACCATAGTTGTATCCTAATATTGGTTGTGCCCCTGCTGCGATTCCTATAATTATGCTGTTTAATATTTGGCTTATTTTCATTACTATACCTAATACTGTAATTGGTATTTCTGAACCAAATTTTGATTCACTTCCGTATTTTGAAAGTAAATTATTTTCAACTGCTACAAGTACTACAAAGCTCATTTGTGTTATAAAACTGCTTATCCCTAGTGTTGATACTTTTTTTGCAACACCTAAATTTATTTTGAATTCTTGTTTTGTTAATGTGATTGTTTTAAATTTCTTGATATATAAAATATTAATAATAAAAGTTAGCACTTGACTTATAACTGTTGCTATTGCTGCACCTTGTACACCCATTTTGAATACAAATATAAATATCGGGTCTAATATAACATTAAGAATAGCACCTGAAACCATAGATGTCATTGCATATTTAGGTGATCCATCTGCTCTTATGATTGAATTTAATGTTGTTCCTATCATTGTAAATGGTAATCCTATTGCTATAACATATCCATAACTTAAAGCATAATCTCTTAACGCATCTGTACATCCAAATACACTTAGTAATTGTGGTAAAAATATTAATATTCCTGCACATAGAATTACAGCTAAAATTACACATAGCGCAATCCCATTTGCTACGCCTTTTGAAGCCTCTTTCTTTTTCTTTTCTCCTAATTTTAAACTTAAATATGCTGATGCTCCATCTCCAAACATTAGTGAAAACGCTAGGCATATCATTGTTAATGGAAATACTACATTCGTTGCTCCATTTCCCAAATATCCTACTCCCCAGCCAATAAATATTTGGTCTACTATATTATATAGGGAGTTTACTAATAAAGATATGATACATGGAATTGAGAATTTTCTTATCAATTTTCCTATTTTTTCATATCCTAAAATATTTTCTTCATTGTTCATCTTTCTTCCTCCTTCTTGTTTTTTCGCACACTATAGTATACCATTTCTGACAAGTTTTGTCAATTTTTGCGTTCAAAAAAATCTGCCATTGGGGACGGACCTTTTTGGCAGAAAACTGCCAAGAAGGTCCGTCCCTGTTGGCAGATTTTTAGTTATTTTTTCTTTATATTTTGCTCGTATTCTTCCCAAGACTTACTAAATGTATGATTTGCGAAGTTTTCTTTTAGTCCTGTAATTTGTTTTAATCTAATAATTTCATCTAATTCCATTCCTAAGTGCTTTGATATTTCTGCTTCTGTCCAGCCATTTTGTGTTAATGTTATGACAATATGTGACATATCAATAATTTGATGTGTTCCTCTTGCTCTATTGTGTCTTATTGTGCTTGCCATACGGCTTTCTAAGTTTTTATCTATTGTAACAATTGGAATTTCTTTTAAGTGAAAGTATTCTTTTGCACATCTATAACGGTGGAAACCGTCTACTACTATATAAATATCATTTTTTTCATCATAATAAGTTACTATTGGTTGTGTATAGCCGTCTTCTTCAATTGAATGTTTTAATAATTTCATTTCTGGTGGTGCAACTTTATTGGGGTTATAATCATTTGCAACTACTTTATCTATATCGACCATTTTTACATTTAATACTGGCATTTCTATTTTTTGTTTTTTCATTTTCGCATAACTCCTTCTCATTTAGTTTTCAATAATTTATTTATCAATCTAGTAATGGTGTTGGTAATCTATCTATATATATTGTTGTAAAATTCTTATAATCCCTATTATTTCCTATTTTAAATCCGCATTTTTCATAGATATCTATATATTTATTAGTTACTACACTAAATGTTATTATTTTCTTTTGCTTTGCTATTTGTTTTAATATTTTTTCTAAATATTCATCTTTTGTTGTATAAATATTTTTTATTACTTCATTGCTAATAGCTACAAAAGCTTTTACTTTTTCTTCTTCTATACATAAATACCATTCTTTATTATCGTCATCATAAATTCTGTCATTTATTTGTTTTTCAATTGCTCTTGAACCAAAGACGCTTCCCATATATTGATAAAATTTTTCATCTTTGTTTGTCATTTTTATTACCATATCTACTTCTCCTTTTTCTCTTGTATTATTTTTTGAAGTGTTTTATCATCTGTTTTAGTTGTTTCGTTTAATAGATTGTCCCATTTATGTATTAATCTCATTAGTTCTTTATCATCATTTTTGGTTTGTGTAAATGATAATCTTCTAAGATAGAAATCATTTTTTTCTATTGCTCTTGCAATTCTACGCCAAGAAATCGCTTTCTTTTGACTTTCTAGTTTTAGTTCTGCTGTGTCTGGAATGTCTTTTAATTTTATTCCTAATTTAACTTCATGCCATACCATAAACTTTTTGATTTTTCTATAATAGTGAAGCATTAAATCTTTATTATATATTCCTATACTTTCTAGTAAAAATACCGTATATTCTTGCCAAGTCATAAATCCAGGCTTACACGATTTTATGTTTCCTAAAGCTGTTGTTTTACAATAAATGTTTCCAAAGTTAACTCCGATTTACTCTGTTTAATACTTTTGACCATGTTTCATATTCTAGAGCTTTAAATTGATTTAGCCCATTTTTTTGGTCATCTCCATATGGTTGACAAAGTCTTTGCTCATATATTGTTACTCCGTTTTTATACATTAGTTCATATATATAATTAAATTTTAAATCTAATTGACTTACTGCTCCCCAAATATCTTCTGCTGACCAATCATAAATTGGATAGCAGTTGTATACATCTAATCTCTTTTCGTGTTGTTTTATTTGTGTTGTCCAATTATAATCCTTATACCTTGTTTTCCTGTTTTGAAATGCAATTGTTCTAAATCGATTTAAACTCTCATCTGTTCTTATCCCTATTCCACAAGCTACTTTTCCACCATATTTTTTTTGATACCATTGTGCAAATCGCACTATAAATTCTTCAAATTCTTCTCCTTTTTTAAACCACGAAAATGGACAGTTTTTTATATTTATGCTGTCTTTTGGCATATCTCTTACCCATAAATGTTTACTTTCTTCTTCCCAGCATATCCATTTAGGCTGTAATACAGATACTGCATTTCTTAATGCTATTGGTAATGCAATATGATAAAAATCCCTTATTTGGGATAATTGTTTTAGTTCTTCAACATGTTCGATTGTATGAGTATATTGTGCTTCTAAGTCGATATATAATACATCGAATTTTTTGTTCATCCTTTTTGCCACTTTATTTGCTAGTTGTACCATTACTGAACTATCTTTTCCGTCCGACTTACACTAAAATATATGTTTTCAAAATCTCGAAATATTATTTCTAATCTTTCAATTGCCGCTTCTAGTACATTCTTTTCTAAATATTTTTTTGCCATTTACTTCTTCCTCTTTCCATTACAAATAATATCATTTTCATAAAATTTTGTAAAGTAACTTCTGTTCAAAAAAAACAAAATCTACAATAAATTTTTTGTTTTTATTGTAGATTTTTCTTTTATTACATTTGTTCCTTTTTGTTTATTTTTCTTATTTTAATAAATAGTATTGTTAATATTATTCCTACTGCAACAATTGCTATGGCTACTAAAATTATGATATTGGTTGTATTGCCTGTACTTGGCAATTTTCCGTTTTTTACATTGTCAGCGTGTTCTTCACGATTTATTATATTATTTTCGTCATTACTGCTACTTTCATTGTTTATGTTATTATTGATATCTTCATTGTTTTCATCTTTGTTGTCTTTATTATCATTATTCTCATTATCGCCATTATTGTTCTCAGAATTGCTATTATTGTTATTTCCTGGTTTACTATTATTATTATTATTGTTATTACTATTATTACTGCTATTACTGTTATTATTATTTCCTGGCTTAGTGTTATTGCTGTTAGTTTCTGAGTTACTATTATTGTTATTACTATTATTTCCAGAATTATTATTGTTACTATTATTGTTACTATTATTGTCATTACCACTACTGTTTCCACCATTATTAGTACCGATATTAACTTTAAATGGTTGTATACTTCCTAATTTAATATCATTTTTTGTATTACTAACTAATATGTTGGTTAGGTTAATATTAACATTTGTAACATTATCTTTTATTGCTTTAAATTTAATTCTAAAAACTGTTTGCTTGTTTTTTGCAGTATCTTTTCCCGATCTTTCAATAAGGATTTTTCCTTTTCCATTATTTTTTATATTTTCACCATAGGTAGCTTGTGCCCAACCTGTTGCATTTTCTATTCCGCAAAATTGCAATTTGTCTTTGTCAAATTCTAATGTAGAACACAGAACATATATTCCATTTTGGTCTTGTATATTTGATATTACGACACTCACACTAAACTCTTCGTTTAAGGTTAGTTCTTTTTTCCCTTCTAAAGTTAAATCACATGGGGAACTAGCATATACTGTATTTACTAAACAGAATATTAGTAATATAGTTAAACTTAATGATATTATCTTCTCCATATCTTCTCCTTTTTAATCTTCTTGAGCTAACAATGCTAATTTCAATTGTGCTAAGTCCGTTATAGTAACTTCATTATTTCCATTAAAGTCTGCTGCTCTTAAATTAATACCTGTTAATATATATATATGGTCATTGGTATCTTCTTCATCTGCAATACAATGTAATTTTAGTTTTGCTATATCTGTTGGTCCAATTTCTCCATTTCCATCTATATCACCAATTACTATTAATGTAAATTGTAGGTCATCCCCAACTTGTAATGTTGCACCTGTTCCTATGTTATCAGTATCTGCAAGAACATTTCCTTCTTTGTCTTTTATTGTTATCTCTCTTGTTGCTTCTACATTTTCTTTAAATTGACTAACTGTTGTTTTAGCACTTATTCTTGAGATAAATCCTTCTTCAATTATATATTGTTCTGTCGCATCTGTTTTTACTGTGATTGAACTTGGTGTTCTATCTACTTTAACAGTTGTTTCAGCATCATTTGATGCAATCTCTAGTTCTGCATTGCTTGCTACAATATTTTTTACTTTTATTGTTAAATCTTTTTCTTCTGTTACAGTATCTTTTACTTTAAATTTTATTTTAAATACTTCGCTATCTTTAAGTACAAAATTATTATTGTCTAAAAGGAATCTGAAGTTTTTCTCGTTAAAGCCATTTTCTGCACTCCAACCGTTTTGTCCTATTGGATCCTCTACTATTTCTAGTAAATTAGTATCATATTCTAATTGTCCCATTAATACATTTATACCATTTTTTATATCGTTAATATCTTTAATTTTCACTACTACTTCAAAGTTCTCTCCTGGATAGAATACTTTATTATCTGATATTTCTGTCTTTTCTATCTCTGTTACAAAGTCTGGTACAACTACTGTGCATGGCTCACTTATAGCATCAGCACTTACAGTTTCTATTGAAGTCGTTACTTTTAATGTGTATTCTCCTGCTGTTTCTCTAGTAGCATTTTGTATTTCTAATACTTTGTTTGTCTTTCCTTCTAATTCTTTTCCATCTTTATACCATTGATATGTTTGTACACCTAATGTTTCTGTTACTGTTGGTGTTATTTTCAATGTTTTGTTTAAAGTTATTGCAATATTTTTTGGCATTGTAATTTCTGCTGGGGTTGCTGTTAGCTTAACTGGTTCTTCTTGTCTTTCTTCGTCTTTTTGAGCAACTGATTTTGCAACAAAGTTTGCATTAACTATATTGTTTGCACTTTGTACATCTTCGTATTTTACTGTAATATTCATTACATCTTTATTTGTAACTTCTATTGTGTTACCACAAACTGTTATAGATTCTATTTCATATCCTTCATCAGCTTTAATGCTTATTTCTTCACTTTCATTTTCTGAAAGTTTAATAATATTTGCATCGTTTGGATTTTTTGTTGTGATTGTTCCACCTTCTTTTGCTGTTGCAATTATTGATTTCTCTTGTGGTTGTACTGATGTTTCATCACTTTTTACTGCTACGATAGCAAATGGACTAAATGAATCACATGTTATAACTAGACCATATTGTGTAACAACACAATCTATTTCTTCTACACCTATAACTTCTCCTCTATTATCTCTTTTAAAGTGATATGCCTTATATGTTACGCCTTCGTCTTCTGGTCCATATCCTTCTGGAAATCCCACTTTCACCTTTACTTTCTGTCCTGTTTTTATTACCATCTGTTTACATATACTCAATGATATATTATAAGTTGAACTAGCTACAACTTCTTGTGTTGGGTATTTTTCTTCTAGTACTTGTTCCATTTTTTCTGTCTGCTTTTCTGTTGTTTTTGATGCTACAAGTGCTATTCTACTTTTTAGTTTATCAGAAACTTTTAAACCACTTTCTGTCTCCCAATTATTTGTAGAAAGATCATCGTATTCAAGTAATGTTGGTTTACCATATATGTTCCAACTTCCTTTGTTTGTTATTGGGCATACAGCCCCTATTTCATTTCGAACAGCATATACAACAGGATTTGGAGTTTTTTTGCTATCTTTTCCTACTAAACCTGTAATATATATATCATAACATACATTATCGTCAGCATACATTTTACTAAATGTTATATCAAATTCTACGGTGTTTGTCCCATTCCAAGTGATATTTTCTACTTTTGTATATTTATCACCAGTTACTTCATTACCTAATTTTGATGTACATTTTAGTTTGTAACCAATCTCTTCTTCATTAATGCCTTCACTTAATTCCAAATCTGTGTTCCAAACCGCTTTTATATGATATGGTTTGTCACGTACAATAAGTGTAGTACTTTGTGATGGAGTTGCTGTTTTTAGGTATGGTGGTGGTTCATATCCGCTATTTTCATTATAAATTTTCTCTGTTTTTGCAATGATCTTATCTTCTCCACCCCAATATTTTAATTCTGAGAATATAATTCCAGGTATTTCAACAGGTGCTACATCTGTAACTGCGAATTCTAGGTACATTGTTCTAGCATCATAGTAATTAAAATATTCTTCATAGTCATTTCTTTCTAAGCTAGGATAATAATCTAGTAATAAATAGCCCCATGGTCCTGTAATTAAGCTATCTGTGTCCTCATCATAATCATTTATTCTTGCTAGCATATATAATTTTTGTTCCTCGCATTTAGCTATTCCCATACCTTTATAACTAACTTTGAATTCTGCTTCGTATATATCTTCTCCTGATTCATCTTTTCCTACAACTTGAGCATCTTTCCTATATTGAACACTTAGCCCATTTGCATTTGCAACATTAACTATACCATAGTTTTCGTCTTCTAGTATTGGATATTCGAATTCATAATCACCTGCAGCTTCTATAACATTATTTGCAAAATGTCTAGCATTCATAGTTATTTGACCTACAAGTAAATATTTTATATTTTCAAATCCTTCGTTTCCATAAGTTTCGAATCTTTCTAAATAATCAGCTCTATCTTTTTCTTCTGCTACATATGTTTCTGGGTCATCTTGTGTACAATCTACTGCATACCATTTCTTTGTAGCTTGTCTAGCTGTTGTCTCTTCTATTTGTACATAATTCCACATGTGTGCAACTGATATTTCTCCCGAATATTGGTGAGCACCTTGCACAAGTATACAATTAATACCTAATTTGTCTAATATTGTTTTAAAAGCTCTTGAGTAGCCTTCACATACAGCTTGTTTTTTTACAAGTACTCCATAAGGTGTTCCTAAAAATCCTTCGTTTCCTTCATGACATACATCTTCAAGTCTATATTTTGTATTCTCAATTATCTGATTATGTACATATCTGATTTGTTCAACTTGTCTATTTTGACCTTCTTTTATTTCAAGTTGATTTGCGCCTTCTACAATTTGATTTACTCTAGTGTCAAATTCTTGTATGGCACTTTCTACTTGTTTCTGATTAGAAAAACCTTCTGTATAGTAATTTTCGTTTTTTCCAGAACCAAGATATATGTGATACTTCCCATCACTTCCTTTAGTCATTCTAATTGCAAGTTTTGGAAAATTCACATAGAAAATCTCAGGATAATCTGCGTAAAATGCATATCTGGCTGCACTCATAGCATCAATTAATTCTGAGCTTCCTTTTTGGTATTGTTCTACCTGACTTTCTGTAAAAAAGCCGTTTTTTACAAGATCGTAATCTTGCGTTCCTGTTTTTAAGTATCCTTTAATATACATTTGGTATATTCCATTATAAATCTTTTTTGCTGTTTCTGTTAGTTGGTCATAATGAAATTTCCCTTCGTTTGCTGTTAAAGAATTCTCTGCATACACAAAACTATTAGCTGGGATGAAACTAACTTGTGATATGAAAATTATAGTTAGTATTATTCCAGCTATCATCTTTTTCAATTTCATGAATTAATCCCCTCTTTCCTTTTAATAAATTTTGTATATAACATATATATTATAATAAAGAAATATAAAATATTCAAGTATTATATATTTTTTTGATAAAAAATATAATATTTTTGCATAACTATCTGTGGCAATTATTTGCGCAAAACATATAATAATATCAAAGGAGGAAGAAAAATGTATAGAAGTTGTAGAAAATGTCATTGCATGAATAACAGTTATCAAGAAAATAACAATAATTCATGTGATATGGAAAATGATATGATGGAAACCAATTGTCAAAATGTTGTTTCATATAGCCAATATGAAGATGGTTGTAGTTGCGGATTTGACGAAGAATTAAATTTATTTCCAGAAAATCCTATGTTAGCACAAAGCTATGTACCAATTCAATATATGGATAAAACTTTTAAGCCATGTGTAGGATTAAAAATGGGAACAATATTTCCAGAATTAGTTAGCCCTTACGTTCCTGGTCAATCTATGGAAGAAATCAATTTTATAAGGGAAATGAATACTATTGGAAAGGGGTGTAACAAATGCAAGTAGAAGAAAATAGAAATTGTAATTGTGCTATGGAAGTTAATAATATGGACTGTGAGCCAGTAAATACTGTTGATTGTGATTTAAGAAGAGAAATGATGTGCGAAATTCAAGGTTTAGAATTTGCTATTAATGAACTTGCTCTTTATTTGGATACACACCCAGAAGATGAAAGAGCTCTTTGTTTGCATAGAAAATATGCTAAAAGAGCAAAAGATATGAAAGATAAATATCAAAGGGTATATGGACCACTTACAATTAATTACCCTTGTAATAAATGGAGATGGCTTGAAGAACCATGGCCATGGGAAAGGGGGAATTTCTAATGTGGACTTATAATAAACATTTACAATATCCAATTAATATAAAATGTCCAGATCCAAAATTAGCAAAAGTAATAATATCTCAATATGGAGGACCTGACGGAGAACTTGCTGCTTCTCTTCGTTATTTATCTCAAAGATTTGGTATGCCTGACCAAAAAGCTAAAGCTATTTTGAACGATATAGGCACTGAAGAATTAGCTCACTTAGAAATGGTAGGAACAATAGTTCATCAGCTAACAGATGGAGCTTCAATAGAAGAAATTGAAAAAGCAGGATTAGGTCCTTACTATACGGACCATGGAGTTGATGTGTATCCACAATCTGCTGCTGGAATGCCATTTACAGCAGCATATATTGCTTGTAAAGGTGACCCAATTGCAAACTTACAAGAAGACTTAGCTGCAGAGCAAAAAGCAAGAGCAACATATGAAAAGCTAATCGATTTATGTCGCGATAATCCAGAAGTATTAGATCCCCTTAGATATCTAAGGGAAAGAGAAGTTGTTCACTTCCAAAGATTTGGTGAAGCTTTAAGAGGTGTTCAAGATAAATTAGCTGAAAGAAAACATTTTATGAATTATACAATGCCAAATAATATGAACGCTAACAATGGTTGCGACTGTAATTAATGTAAAAAGCAAGAAACTATCATTTAAGATAGCATCTTGCTTTTTATTTTACGATTACTCTAAATAATCATCAACTTTCTTTATGAATATAATATTTTCAACAACATCAATTATACCATATATAACAACTGCAACTCCAATTGTTTGAATAATAACTCCGTCATTAACTAAAACATAAATTCCTGCAATTATCATAGCAATTGCTAAAAGCAATGTTGTAAGCCATATTCTAGATTTATAATCTTTCCAAACTATCGTTGTTTGCAAATTTATTATTCCACTATAAATAATCCAAAGTCCAATTATTATTCTAAATATTGATATTATTGATTCTGCACAAATCATAATAACTATTCCTGCTATAACTAGCACTATTGACATTGCTAATAAATAATTATCTTGTTTTCCACTTGATAGATAATCAATAAATTTTAATACTCCCATTCCGAATTACAATAAATCCTAAGATTATTGCTATTGCTGCTGTTATTACTTCTGGATTTGCAATTAGCATAACTCCTAAAAGTATGAATACTAGTGATACTACTAGGTCTGTCCAACTTGATTTCTTCAAAAATTTTTTCCACATATTTTTTCCTCCCATCATTCCCTTTTTATAAATTTTATACTTTTTTTATGTTTTTGTAAAGTCTATATTTAGACAAAAAATAGGAATTCAATTTTAGAACTCCTATTTTTTACTTTGATTATGCATTTTCTTTTTCTTTTTTTGCAACTACTTCTTTTCCGTCATAGTAACCACAGTTTTTACAAACTCTGTGTGGTAATACTGGTTCATGACAATGTGGGCAGCTTGCTAATGTTGGATTTTCTTTTTTCCATGTTGATCTTTTTGAATGTGTTCTTGCTTTTGACCATCTTCTTTTTGGTTGTGCCATTCTAATTCCCCCCTTGTTTTAGAGATATATGTATATATCTGTTTCATTTTTATCTAATTAATTTTTGACGTGTTTTTTGTCACTATAAAATTATACAAGTATTTTCCTTTTTTGTCAATACTTTGATGATGTTTATTCGCAATATTTTTTATAAATCGCCCTTATGTTTGATTTTGTTAAGGTTGCATCTACTCCATCTTTTGCTACTTGTATTAGTATTTCTTCTATAAAATTGGAAATTTTGGGATTAATTTTTGTTTTCCCTTTTTCACGTGTTAGGAAATATTCTAGTTCATATTCCTTAGTAAAGTTCTTACCTTCATATATCATTCCTGCAGCTATTTTGTCGCATATCATTTCTGCCGCATAAGGATATGGTATTACTGGTGTTTTTTCTGGTGCTCTGTCATCTTGCCAATATTCAGGATGATGTTTATTTCTTCCTTTATGATGCAACCATGCTTTTGAGTACCCATTTGCTTTTTTTGCTTCGGTAATAGGAGAATGCGTTCCTACATAGTATTTACATCCTTCCCAAAATTCTGTTGGAGAATATTTAGAAATATCATGCATAAAACCTCTCCAAGGTTCACCTACCTTACAACATAGTTTAAACACTACCCATTTATGATGAGTAATTAGCTTGAAGTGCTTTACAATATTTATTAGCTTCATTATATTTCTCCCCTTTTATTCAGAATTTTTATTTCATTTTTTCTTTTATTTTTACCAAAGTATTTAGCGCATCAATTGGTGTTAATTCATTTAAATTGATTTTGTCAATTTCGTGAGCTATTTCTGCTAATTTATAATTGTACATATCAAATTGACCTTCTACTTGTTTTTTATCTTGTTTTTCTTGTTTTTTTCCTGTTAAAATATTTTTTCTTTCTAAAGAACGTAATATTTCATTTGCCTTAGTTGTTACTGCTTTTGGTACTCCTGCAAGCCTTGCTACGTGAATTCCATAGCTTTCGTCTGTTCCGCCTCTTATTATTTTCCTTAAGAAGATTATATCTTCGCCTTTTTCTTTAACTGCAATAGAATAATTTTTTATTCCGTCTAATTTATCTTCTAATTCTGTCAATTCGTGATAGTGTGTAGCGAATAGCGTTTTAGCTCCACATCTTTCTTTGTCTCCGATATATTCTGCTACTGCCCAGGCAATTGATAATCCATCATATGTTGATGTCCCTCTTCCTATTTCGTCTAAAATTACTAAGCTGTTGCTTGTGGCTTCTTTTAGAATTGTTGCAACTTCCATCATTTCTACCATAAAAGTACTTTGTCCCATACTTAAGTCGTCTGATGCTCCAACTCTTGTAAAGATTTTATCAACTACTCCAATTTGAGCAGATTCTGCTGGAACAAAGCTTCCACATTGTGCCATTAATGTTATTAATGCTACTTGTCTCATATATGTAGATTTTCCTGCCATATTAGGACCTGTTATTATTGATAATCTGTTGTCGTCTTTATCTAAATATGTATCGTTCTCTACAAAGCTACCTGTTCCTAATATTTTTTCTATTACTGGATGTCTCCCGTTTTTTATATCTATTATTCCTGTTGTGTCTACTTTTGGCATACAGTAGTTCATATCTTCTGCTACTTGTGCAAATGAAGCAATTACATCTAAGGTTGATATTACTTCACTTGTTGTTTGAAGCCTTCTAACATTTTTTGCAATTAATTCCCTTATTTCTACAAAGGCATTATATTCTAAGTTTACAACTTTTTCTTCTGCTCCTAATATTTGATTTTCTAAGTTCTTTAATTCTTCTGTTATATATCTTTCTGCATTTGCTAATGTTTGTTTTCTTATAAACCTTTCTGGTACTTGGCTTAAATATGATTTTGTTACTTCTAAGTAATATCCAAACACTTTATTAAATCCAATTTTTAAGTTTTTAATTCCTGTTTTTTCTTTTTCTTCTGCTTCTAATTGAACTAACCAAGTTTTTCCTTCTGTTTGTGCAGTTTTTAGTTTGTCTATTTCTTCGTCATATCCAAGTTTTATAATTCCACCATCTTTTATTGTCATAGGTGGATCTTCTACTATTGCTTTTTCGATTATTTCATATATATCTTGCAATTCATCTAATTTTTCGTATAACTCTTTTAGAAGCGGAGATTTACAATTTGCTAAAATTTGTTTTACAGCTGGTAACTTATATAAAGAATTTTTTAATGTTATCATATCTCTTGCATTTGCATTTCCATAAGCCATTTTTCCAGCCAATCTCTCTATGTCATAAACTTTTTTTAGATTTTCAATTATTTCTCCTCTTAACATGATGTCATCTTTTAACTCTTTTACTGCATCAAGTCTTTTATTTATTTCTATAACATCTATTAGCGGGTCACTTAGCCATCTTCTTAAAAGTCTTCCTCCCATTGATGTTGCTGTTTTGTCTAACACCCATAAAAGTGTTCCTTTTTTTGACTTATCTCTCATCTTTTCTGTTATCTCTAGGTTTCTTCTTGCATTTATGTCTAATGCCATATATTTTGAAATGTTATATAATGTAATTTTGTTTATATGGTCTAGGCTTGTTTTTTGTGTTTGTTCTAGATATTCTATCAAACTATTCATTGCACTTACAGCAAATGGTCTTTCTTCTAAGTTTTCGATTTTTCTTCCATTTGTGTCTACTATGTTAAATCTTAAATTTAAGTTATTTAGTTCATTTGTGAAGAATTTATCATTAAATCTAGTTACATATATATTTTCAAATCTCTCTTTGATTTTGCTCATTTCTTCTTGACAATCTGCCATCATAGAGTTTACTACTAATTCTGAAGGCGTATATCTTGCTATTTCATCTAATAAAGAAGGAAAATTGTAACTATCTTTTATTTCTGCAGAATAAAATTCGCCTGTTGATATGTCACATATTCCTAGCCCAAAGTATATTCCACTTTTAAATATTGACATTATATAATTGTTTTTTCTTTCTTCTAGCATATTGCTGTCTACTAATGTTCCTGGTGTTACTACTCTTATAACTCCCCTTTTTACAATTCCTTTTGTTGTCTTAGGGTCTTCTAACTGTTCACATATTGCAACTTTATACCCTTTTGCAATTAATCTTGATACATATATTTCTGCCGCATGATGTGGTACTCCACACATCGGTGCTCTTTCTTCTTGTCCACAAACTTTTCCTGTTAAAGTTAATTCTAACTCTCTTGAGGCTGTTATTGCATCATCAAAGAACATTTCATAAAAGTCTCCTAGACGATAAAATAATATACAGTCTTTGTATTCTTCTTTTGTCTCAAGATATTTTTGCATCATTGGTGAGTATTCTGATTTATCTGCCATTTACTGTTCTCCTTTCAAATACCACATATGTTCTGACACAATTTTTAAATCTATTATTTGGTCTTTTAAGTGTTTATCTCCTTCAAATATAACTACTTTATTACTGTCAGTTCTACCTGTAAGCATTTTTTCGTTATTTTTACTTTCGCCCTCTACTAAAACTTTTTGTATGGTTCCTATGTATTTCTGATTGTTTTCTTCTATTTGACTTTCTGCTAAAGCTTTTAGTTTATCAAATCTTTTATGCTTTATCTCTTCTGGAATTTGATTTTCCATTCTATCTCCTGGAGTTCCTACTCTTCTTGAATATATAAACATATATACTTGCTCAAATTTTACTTTTCTTACAACATCTAATGTATCTTCAAACTCTTCGTCTGTTTCCCCTGGGAAACCAACTATTATATCTGTTGATAATGTTAAATTTGGTATTTCTTTTTTCATTTTTTCTACTAGCTCTAAGTATTGCTCTTTTGTATATTTTCTGTTCATTTCTTTTAACACTTTTGTATTTCCTGATTGAAGTGGTAGATGTATTAATTTACATACCTTTTCACAATCTTTTATTGCTTGTATTACATCATCTGTAAAATCTTTTGGATGTGGTGATACAAATCTTATTCTTTCTATGCCATCTATTTTGTTAATCGCTCTTAATAAAGTTGCAAATGAATTTACACCTTCATATTCTTCAAACTTTATTCCCTTTTCTCTTTCAACTCTCAAATACGAATTTACATTTTGTCCAAGTAGTGTTATCTCTTTATATCCTTGTGTTGCCAAATCTCTTACTTCGTTTATAATATCTTTAGGAGCTCTGCTTCTCTCTCTTCCACGTACATATGGTACAATGCAATAAGTACAAAAATTATTACACCCATTCATTATAGTTACAGAAGCTTTTATATTACTATTTCTCTTAATTGGTAAACCTTCATATATTTTACCATCTATATCCAATATATCCTCTAATTTTCTTTTCTCTTCTATCGCTTTATACAAATCCTCTGGAAATTTGTGCAATGTATGAGTTCCAAATAAAATATCAACAAAAGGATAACTCTCTTTTATTTTATCTGTAATATGTTTCTCTTGCATCATGCAACCGCCAATTGCAATTATCAAGCCTTTATCTTCTTTTATTCTTTTTAACTCACCTAATTTACCAAATAGTTTATCCTCTGCATTTTCCCTTACACAACAAGTATTAAACAATGCCAAGTCTGCTTCTTTTTGATTCTCAGTTCTTGTATATCCCATTTTCTCTATCATACCACATAACTTCTCTGAATCATTCTCATTTAATTGACATCCCATTGTTAATATTGTATATTTTAGATTTTTGTCTTTATTTATGTTTTTTACTTTTTCTATGTATTGCTCTTGTATTTCTATTTCGTTTGCTTCGCTCATCTTTACCTCCTGTTAACTATGCCTATTTTATTACATTTTGTCGATTTTTGCAAGGACTTTTCGATGTTTTTGGGGACGGAGCAAAAAAACATCGATTTATTTTCATAACTAATTTGATTTAGGTTTTTTATACTAAGTGATGTTTTTTTGCTCCGTCCCCAAAAACATCAAAAAAATAAGCAAAAGTTTTGAACCTTTGCTCGTTTTATTTGTCTTATGCAAGACCATATTTTTTCTTAAATTTGTCTGCTCTACCACCAGCTGTTTCTTGTCTTAGGTTACCTGTCCAGTATGGATGGCATTTTGAACATACGTCTACTTTTAAATCTGTTTTTGTTGAACCAACTTCTAAAACGTTTCCGCAAGCACATGTTATTGTTGTTTGGTTGTATTGTGGTTGTATTTCTTTTTTCATTAAAGCTCACCTCTTTCTCAATTTTATAACTGACTATTTTCTATAATATCATAGTTCTTTTATTTTTTCAAGTGTTTTGTTTTATTTTGTGTTATTTTTTTGTTCTTTATGTTCGTACATATATTGTGCTGAATATATCATTTCTTTATTTAATGATAATTTATTTACTAATTTCCCCATTATGTTAAATATACAAGCTATTATTAGTATTAACATACCTATTTTTTTCCAATATTTTGCAAGCATAAAACTTCTCTCCTTTTTTATTTTGCATATTTATTATACTTTTTTTCGCGAAAAATGTCAAGAAAAATTAGTGCATATTAATGCACTAATTCTTCTGATAAACTGCTATTAGTATTTTTGTCCTTTTTTTTGATTGACAATTATGTCCAAATATTGTTTTTCAGTTACTATTATTGCTATATAAAGCATAAAAATCATAAAAGCATAAATATACATTTCACTAGGTATAATTGCACAAATGTAACCAAAAAAAATCATTGGAAATACGATAGTTGCAGCAACTGTAGTAATTAAAAACATTGCACTTCTCCGCTTGTTTATCCATAGCGCTACTAGTTTTTTCTGCATAAATCTGTTTACCTTTCTATCTGCCTTTTGGCATTTTATGTTTACATTATAACATATTATGTTTGTTAAGTCAAATTTAGTATGTTAATATTTTTTATAAATACTTTTATAATTTAAATATATTTTATTTTTTTTGGTTATACTAAATTTGGTGATTAATTTGAAAAAAAATAAATGGATATGGATAATATTATCAATAATAATTATAATTGGTTTAATTGGAGGATACCTATATTTCTCAAATAACAGCTCAACAAATGAAAATAAAGAAAAGAATTATGAAGCTAATAAAACATCAACAAATTCGGAAAACAACTCAACATCTGAAAACATTTCTAACGAAACCGAAAATCCAAAAAATGTTACTGAAATCGAAGTTCCAGCAACAGAACAATCTAAAAATACAACAGAAGTCATTTCTACTTTTTCTACAAAAATTTATAATAAAGAATCAGCTAGACAAAACAATATTAATATTACCTGTGCTACTTTAGATAACACTACTGTAAAAAACGGAGAAACATTCTCTTTTTGTAATACAGTCCGGACAAGCCACAACAGCAAAAGGATATCAAAAAGCGGATATCTTTGACAAAGATGGTAATAAGAAAAAAGGACTTGGTGGCGGAAATTGTCAAATAAGTACTACTCTTTATAATGCTGTGTTAGCAGTTCCTAGCTTGTCTGTTACTGAAAGACACGCCCACAGCAATTATGTTCCTTATATTCAAAAAGGTAAAGATGCTGCTGTTGCTTATGGTAGCTATGATTTTAAATTTGTAAACAATTCTGGAAATGATATTGTTATACACTGCTCTTCTAATGGCTCTACTGTTGATGTTTCTTTAAATAGTATAAAACAATAATTGCAATTTTCCCTTCATTTGAATATTTAAAATATAGTTTGAATATATTTTAATATCAATTGGAGGGATTTTTTATGCGATTTTTTAAATTATTTACTTGTATATCACTTATACTAATTTTTAGTTTATGTTTTACCATACCTTGTTTTGCCGAAGCAACTACCTATGTATGGTCACCATTAGACAATACAACAAAAGAAACAAGTTCATCAATTAGTGCAGAAACTAATACAACTAATTTAGAAACTAATTCAGAACTAACTTCTGATACAGAAAACAGCAACTCAACTAATGATGGCAATACTTTATCTTTGGAGTCTGGCTCTGCAATATTAATTGAGCAAACAACTGGGCAAGTTTTATATTCACACAATATACATGAACAACTACGCCCCGCATCTGTTACAAAAGTAATGAGTATTTTACTTATTATGGAAGCATTAGATAGTGGAAAGATAAATTTAACAGATAAAGTTCCTTGTAGTGAAAATGCTGCATCTATGGGAGGTTCACAAATTTGGTTAGACCCCAGAGAAACTTTATCAGTAGATGAGATGTTAAAAGCTATATGTGTAAACTCCGCAAATGATTATGGTGTTCAAAAATGACAGGAAATAAATTATATTTTTCTTTGAAATTTTGAACATCATTTTTATTTTTTTTGCTTTTTATTGCGATGCTCAAAAATGACAGGAAAATAAAATATCTTTTTTATATTTTTAAATTTTTTTCATTGGTTTTATGTTTTTTTATTTGCTATAATGCTTAAAAATTAGGCTTTGCTTTCTTTCCATTTTTGAACACTCTAATCATAGAGTGTTCAATATTAACAGGAAATTCTTTTTGATGGCATCTTTTCAAATTTGTAAAATATGTGAATATGATCCTTATATAAATAGACTTTTTCAATTAGTTCTCCTATATCTTCCTCTGTTAAAATTTCTTTATCCAAGTTCTTTAATATCTTCTTTATTTCTTTTATCTTCGATATATTTTCACTATCACTATTTATTTTCGCTTTTTCACTTTCTAAATTTTCTATATCTTCACTCAGTTCTTTTCTACTTTTTGTTAAATCATTATATATCTTTTTATAATTCTCTTCGGAAATATTTTCTTGTAATCTATCATTATATAATTTTGAGATTCTAAACTTTAACATTCCTAGTTCTTTATTAAGTTCCTTTAACTTATTATCTATTTCATTTACCTTTATCATATTATATTTTTTCATTAGACTAGGATTTAAGTTGTTTTTCTTAAAATATATATCGAACTCTTTTCTTATACTATCTATTATTAGTTGCTCTAAGTCTTCATATTTATATAATGTATTATTTGAACATAAAAAATTAGTTTCATTTCTTGATGGACAATGGATATTTATGAAGTTTCTTGACCTTCTTTTAGACATCTTATCTTTACAATCACCACAAAACATATATGCCGAAAATTTTGCATCTATGCTTTCATATTCGCTTTTTACTTTTCCAAATTTATTGTTATCATGGATTTCATCATACATTTCGCATGATATTATAGCTTCATGTGTATTTTCAGTTATTATTTGCTCATCTCTTCTTATATTAATCCTTTTTTTGCTTTTATAACTAATATTCTGTGTTTTCCCTCTTAGACATTTTCCAGTATATACTGGATTAGCTAAAATTCTTGCAATCATTGTTCTTGTCCAAATTTTTTTCGTTCTATTTTCTAATCCTCTAATTTTTAGATATTCTGCTGGAGTAATTATCTTTTCTTCATTAAATAAGTCTGCTATTTGCATTGCAGTTTTTCCTTCTAATGTTAATGTAAAAATTCTTTTTACTATTTCACTTGCAGACTTATCTATTATTAGTTTACCTAAATTTTCTGGATCTTTCTTATACCCAAATGGAGCTACATTACAACTATAAATTCCTTCTGTCATCTTTTTTCTTTTACTTTTCTTAACACTCTTAGATGTTTCTTTGCAGAATAATTCATTAAATACACCTTTTATTGGTGCAAATTCGTTTGCTATTCTATCTTCAAAGTTATCTACTCCATCTAAAATAGCAATATATCTTATATTGTTATCTGGAAATGACTTTTCTATATATTCACCAGCTTCGATATAATTTCTTGCGAATCTTGCCAGATTTTTTGTAATTACTAAGTCTATTTCCTTTAACTTTAAATCACTAATCATTCTTTTGAAACCTGGTCTATTAAATGTAGCTCCTGAAACTCCATCATCCACATATTCATAATATTTATTATAATTAAAATTTTCTCTTAAATAGTCTAAGATAATTGCTCTTTGATTAGAAATACTTTCACTTTCTTCTGTATCACCATCATCTTTACTTAATCTTAAATAAATTGCCACATTACGAATTAACTGCTTTTTTGGTATCATCATAATTAAAATGACCTCCTATACAATTTAATTCATAAAAATTAAAATGGATTAGTACATTTTTGTTTTCATCTATTTCAATCATATTTACTAACTGCTGTAAATCTTCTTTTTTTAGTTCTCTTCCATCGACTATTCTTTTTATTACTTTTTTTAACTTACTTTCAATTTGTTTGCCATCATAACTCTTTTCAAATTCTTCAATTTCTTCTTCTGTTTTTTCCTTTAGTTCTTCTAATTTATGCCTTTCTTTTAATAAATTTTCTGAAAAACTACTATAATCTTGTTCTTCAATTAATCCATTCAGCTTATCATTATATAAAGTTGTAATCTTTTTATTTACAGTAATTAGCTGATTGTTAATTTGCTCTAGTTTCTCTGTTAATTTTCCTTTGTTACTTTGAGATTTAATTAAATTCTCTAATAATTCATCATTACTAAAAGCATTTGATGTAAGATATTCTTCAAATACATTAGATATTTTGTCTAATACCTTTGTTTCTAAATTTTCATAATTTATATATTTTTTGTTATTGCATATTTTATTAGTTACCTTTCTTGAAGCTGTACTACAAATCACATATTTTCTAACTTTTACTTTATCTTTGTATTTATCGTTTTTCTTAACTATTTGTAATTTATTATGACAATGGTAGCAATGTAATAATGATTTTAACAATGGATCTTCTTCTTTTATTTTTTCTCCTGTATGATTCTCAAACATAGATTGTACTGTATTCCATGTATCTATATCTATAATTGCAGGATGATGATTTTCAGTAATGGTATGTTGTTCTTTTGGTAGAGGTATCATTTTTTTGCTTTTATAACTAATTTTCTTTCTTTTATTTTGAACTACTGTACCTATATATATTAGATTCGTTAAAATTCTCTTTATAGTTGTATGCCTCCATGTATTAGTAGTATTTGTTATATTGTTTACTACACCTGTCATATTCATATATAATCCAGGAGTAGTTACATTTTCTTTATTTAATAACTGTGCAATTTGGTATGTTCCTTTTCCAGCAATAAACTCCTTAAATATTCTTCTTACAGTATCTGCTGCGACTTCATCAATTTTTAAGTTTCCTGCTTTATTTACTTTTTTATATCCAAAAGGAGCATAACTTGTATAATAAAATCCTTCTTGCTTTTTTCTATTCTTAGTTTTTTTTATGTTTTTAGATGTTTCCTTCGCATAAAAGTCATTCATAATATTTTTAAAAGCAACAGTATCACAGTTCTTATCTAAATATGTATCAACATCATCCAATATTGCAATGTATCGTATTTCATTTTCTGGAAAAAAAGTCTCTATATATCTTCCAGTTTCAATATAATCTCTTCCTAATCTTGCTAGATTTTTAGTAATTACCATATTTACTTTTCCAGCTTTTATATCTTTAATCATTCTTTTAAAGTCAGGTCTATTAAAATTAGTTCCACTATATCCATCATCTATGTATTCATCATAAATTTTATAATTATTTTCTTTTACAAATGCTTTTAATATTTTTCTTTGATTTTTTATACTCTCGCTTTCCTCTTTATCTCCATCATCTTTACTTAGCCTCATATATAAAGCGACAATATAACTTTTATTATCAAAGTCATTTGTTTCCAAATTTCCTCCCTTCTTTGTAATTATCTATGCCTAAATTTTTACCACATTGTTTTTTTCATTTAAAGTTGAGAAAAAATTTCATTTATTTTCATTCATTTTTCTTATTATTATATTTTCAGCAATTGACTGAAAACTTTGTCCATTTTCAGCATAAGTTACAACAATATTAAAATCTTCTTTTCCTTTATTTATCTTTTCTTGTGTAGTTGTACTTTCTTGCATATTCTTCACCTCAATTAAGTCTATGAGTAAAGAAAAGAAAATATTATAAAAAAAGAAGATTAGCTTTTACACCAACCTTGTTAACAATTTTATTATTTTTCCCTTTAAGATTTTTTGGAACAAATCGGAAAGACTTAAAATTATCATAATTTTAACTTTTCTCTTTGGCTTTCCGTAAATTTGTTCATGTGCCAAATTTATGAAATAAATTTGTGTACAATATATTTTATATATTAGAAAGTCAGCATGACTCTCCTAATATATAAATCTATAGAATTCACTTCATTAATTCAATCTCTTTAATTCCTTATGTTTCAAAACTTTCTATTACATCAATTGCCATTTGTTTTTTTTCTGGAAAAGTATCAAAATCTTCACTTAAAATTTCTTCTTTACTAAACCATCTTGTTCCAAGAACTTCATCTTCTTTTCTTTTTAAAATTGATGTTCCCTTATCTACTGCAATGTAGAAAATGTCCATATGAATATGGTTTTCATTTAGCAGATTTTTTTGTAATGCAAAAGGTCTAATATAATCTTCTTCCCTTGGATATCTTTCTCCTTGAAGTTCTACATCTAAATTTGTTTCTTCTTTTACTTCACGAAGCACAGCTTGTTCTGGATTTTCATTTTTCTCCATATGTCCTCCTACAAATAGCCATTTGTTTAACTTTTTATGGTGTATAAATAATATTTTATCTTTGTTTTGGTTTACAATGCATGCTGTTGCACAAAAATGACATTCAAATTTTGGAACTATCATTTTATTATTAAATGCATATATTTCAAGACATTCTTTTACTTCTTCTGTCATTTTAGAGTTTGCCCTTGCTTCTTGAATAGACTCCCATTTATATGAATCATGTTCTGTAAGCTTTATTGTACCACCTTTTTGCACCTTAATTGCAAAATTATATTGACGTGCTCTTTTTCCACTTCCAGAAATATAATCAAAAGAATTAATAAAACATATTACTTCAGATAAATCTAGATTTGTTTCTTCTTTTACTTCACGAATAAGTGCTTCAAGAATATTTTCTCCTTTTTCTATATTCCCACTTGGCAATTCATCAATTCCACCCATAAAGTCATCTTCTTTTCTATTCATAATAAGCACTTCATTTTTTTCGTTTAGAATTACAGCACCAACAACATTTTTCTCAATACCATTTTCTTTTCCTTTTTCGATTAGATAATCATAAAATTTCATATTAGACCCCCTCATTTTTATAATATTGTGAAACTTTATTTAGTATATCACAATATTTGATTACTATGTTTTCATCTTCTGTATTATACCATACTGGTATTTTAAATGAATTATCATAAAATCTGTCTGCTCCTTCAAATTTTTCTTTTATGTCTAGTATTTTATCATAAGATGGATAGAAATAGCTAGGATTTTTAAATAATTCTAGTCTATTTAATGGACATGTTGAACCTGGCTTATCAAATTCAACCCCACCTTCCTCATTTAAGGCTTCTATAAATTTTTCTATTGGTACATTATTAAATTTAGAAGAATCATATTTTATTATTAAAGCATAATAGCTACATTTACTTCCGATATATGGCTCATTTAAAGAAAGTCCATCAATATTTTCTACAGTATTTCTTATAATTTCCACCATATCATGTTTTACTTTATTTATTTTATCCAAATCTTTAAACTGTTCATATGCAATTCTTATTGCTAAAGGATGTGCTCTAAGTTTTAATCCTTTACCTGTAATTGCAAATTTATAGTCTGTATTATCTTTAGAAATTTCTTGTTTACAACGCTTATTATAGTGCCCAAGAAGAACTGCATTTTTGAAAATATACTTATTATTAGTAATTATAATTCCTCCTTCTCCTCCAGTAATTATTTTATTTCCTTGTAAACTAAATGCTGCCGCATCAGACCATTCACCAAGTTTTTTCCCCATATATTCTCCACCATGAGCATGTGAACAATCTTCTAAAAGATAAATTCCATATTTGTCTGCTATTTCTCTTAATTTATCCATTTTACATGGATATCCCCACATATGTGTTACCATTATAGCTTTAGTATTCTTATTAATTTTGCTTTCAATTTTTGTATAATCTATATTTCCTGTTTCATCACAATCTACAAATACAGGCTTTGCTCCTGTTTGAAATATTGGTGTTACTGTCGCAAAAAAAGTATATACAGGACAAATCACTTCATCTCCTTGTTTTAAATTAATTGCGTCATATAGTGAATGTAATGCTGCAGTTCCTGATGATGTAACAAGTGCATATTTTTTATTATGATATTTAGCAAAAGCCTCTTCAAATTTTCTAAATATATTACTATTATCATAAATAGAAATTGTATCATGTAGCTGATCAACTACAGCTTTTTCTATTTCTTTAGTTATTTTAGGATGAACGAATCTTCCTTCTTCTTTTGTCATAACTGGATTTCCTCCATTTATAGCAAGTTTTGTTATTGTATTCATTGGGCAATGTTTGCCAAGTAAATTATTTGCAAGTTGCATTTTCTTTTCTAACCCTCCATCATCTCTATTTTTCACTTCTTCTTTTATACTAACTTCTTCTTTTATATATCTACATAACTTTATTACACCATCTGGCGCTACAAACAAATCGTTAAATGACTTACAATAATCATTAGGATTATATCTATCGTTTGCAGCCGCACAAAATATTTTAGATAAAATTATTTTTATATTACCATCAAACATAACTATCTTATGTGTAACTTCTTCAAGTACCTTAAAATTTAATGACATTAAATTGTCTTTTATTTCATATAAAGGTACTATTTGTTCTTTATCTTCACTGAATAATTCTATTATTTTTATACTAGCATTTAGCTTTTTAGCAAGTAGTACCATTTTTTTCATTTCTTCTATAGAATCATTTTGATTTCTTACTATGGTCATATTTATTCTAATATCTATTTTTTTATTTAAATTTCTAAGTTGAGATAAATTATGTATCACTCTTCCTAACTTATCTTTTCTTTGTACTTTCTTTTACAAAAATCTACTAGATATTTGTAATCTTCAGCATCAAAAACTTCTTTTGTACCTTTTTCGACTCCTTCGCCATGACAAAAATAGCAGTTGTAATTACATCTTCTGCTTATTATCAGTCTTAGTTCTTTATCCATAATGCATCACTCCTTCTTTTTCGTCATTATGCCCTAACCACTTCTGTTTGTCTATAGTTTTGCAAATAATTTAAAAAATCATCTGCCACTTATTCATATATATATCACCTCTCTTAAATAATTATCTTATACGAATTTCAAAGAACTTTCTGTTGATATATCTACCTTTTCTCTTCCTGTCCTTATTGAACGCTCTATGACTGTGTAGTAGCAATGAGCGAATTCATTGCTGGGTCAGAAGAAGCATTTGTTCAAATGATGAACGACAAAGCCAAGGAACTTGGAATGAAAGACACAACATTCAAAAACTGCCATGGACTGGATGAAGACGGTCATGTAACATCTGCCTATGATATATCATTAATGTCTAGAGAATTACTTAACAATCACCCAACTATTACAAAATACACTACTATTTGGACTGACTCTTTGCGTGACGGTAAATCTCAATTATCAAATACAAATAAATTAATAAGAACCTACAAAGGTGCAACAGGATTAAAAACAGGTTCAACCTCACTTGCTTTATACAATTTATCAGCAAGCGCAACAAGAGATGACTTATCTTTAATCGCTGTAATAATGAAAGCACCTTCAACAAAAGTCCGCTTTGAAGAAGCTCAAAGACTATTAGATTTCGGATTTAACACATTTTCTTTTAAACAGTTTGGTAAAAAAGATGATACAGTAAAAAGCATTTTAATTGACAAAGGCATAACTTCTACTGTTGACGCTATTTTAAAAGATAATTGTGGAACTTTAATCGAAAAAGGCAAAGACAAAAATATTGAACAAACTTTGAATTTGCCAGAAAGTATCCCTGCTCCTGTAGTTAGTGGTCAAAAATTACGGAGAAATTTCTTTTAGCTTAAATGGTCAGGTTATTTCCTCTACTGATATTATTGCTAAAAATGATGTTGAAAAAATCAGTCTATTCACTATGGCAAAACGTGTTATCTATTCTTGGGTCGACCTACTAAGAAGCTAAAAATTGCCAATGTGCCAACAAGGTCCGTCCCCATTGGCACATTGGCAATTTTCTATTCTATAATTATTTTATTATTTTTTGCATTATAAAGTGGTAACCTAACTTTCACAGTGGTTCCTTGATTTTCTTTACTTTCCACTTCTATTGTTCCTTCTGATAATTCTATAATTCTTTTTACTATTGCTAATCCTAATCCACAACCTTCTTCTGAATGAGATTTGTCTATCTGATAAAATCTCTCAAAAATCTTCTCAAGTTCCGCTTCTTGCATTCCTGCTCCATAGTCTTTAATTGCAACATTAATATATCCGTTTTTACTATCAACTTTTACATCAATTTTTCCATTTTGCTTTGAAAATTTAATTGCATTGTCCAATAAATTAACCCAAACTTGGAATAATAATTCATCATCACCTAAAAAGCAACATTCTTTTAAATTAATATTAATTTTTATATCTTTTTGTGCCCATTTTGGTTCTAAAAGAGAAATTGTTCTTCTTATTTGTTCAGCCACTAATATTTCTTGTTTGTTTGTAATTCTATCTTGGTTGTGTAATTTTGAGAGTTTTAACATTTTACCAGTTAAGTTTGTAAGTCTTTCTGATTCTTCTACTATAATATTTGAGTATTCTTCCCTTTCTTCATCTGATAAGTCTTTTTCTTTTAATAATTTTGCAAAACCTTCTATTGAAGAAATCGGTGTTTTTATTTCATGTGATACATTATTTATAAACTCTGTTTGCAAGTTTTCTGTACTTTGCAATTCTTTTATCATTTTATTAAAGTTGTTTGTAACCTCACCTATTTCATCTTCTCTTTTAGTTTCTAGTTCAATATCATACTCTCCGCGAAGCTACTTTTTTAGTCGCTTCATTTAGTTGTTTTATTGGCTGTAGCATTTTTTTAGTATTAATTCTAATTAATATTGCACTAATTGCTACAATATTTACTATTGCCAATAGTAAGAAACTTGTTGCTATAAATAAAATTTCTCCAATGTCTTCTTTTCCACTTATATTAAATTCTATTAGCTTTGTATTTATTGATGGTACTACAAATATATAAAATCCTATAAGTGTAATTATTATTACCATTGAAATTGATATTATGAAACTTCTTGTTAAAGACCTTTGTATTGATTTTCTTTTTCCTAAAATTTTTTCTAACATTTATTTTTCTCCATTTATTATTGATTTATAACCTATTCCTCTTACTGTTACTATTTCAAATTCATTTGTTTCTACTAATTTTTCTCTAATTCTTTTAATATGTACATCTACTGTTCTATAATCAGACTCGTTTTCTAATCCCCAAATTTCTTCCATTAATTCTTGCCTGGTGAAAATTTTGTTAGGATTACTTAATAATTTATATAATAGATAAAATTCCTTTTGTGCTAGTAAGTAGCTTTTATCTTCTCTTACGACCGATAATTGATCATAGTTTAATACTAATTTTCCTATTTTTATTTTCTTTTCAGCAGTGAGACTTGCTCTTTTTAGTAATGCTTTTACCCTTAAAGATAGTTCTTCTATATCTATTGGCTTTACCATATAATCATCAGCACCTAAATAAAATCCTTCTTTTTTATCATTTATTGTACTTTTAGCTGTTATAAGCAAAATTGGTGTATTGAATTTTGCATTTCTTAGTTCTCTTACCAATTCATACCCATCCATTTTCGGCATCATTATATCTGTTACTATTAAATCTATGTAATTTTTGTCTAATACATCTAGTGCTTCTATTCCATTTGTTGCTTCATATGCTTCGTATTGTTCTCTTTTTAAACATGTTGTTATTAATTTTCGTAAGTTTTTATCATCTTCTACTACTAAAATATTGAACATTTTTTACACCTCTATTTTTTAAGACTTAGTAGTAACTTTTGCAATGGTTCTACTAAGCCTTAAATACTCTCTATATAATAACTTATATTTAATAAAAAATCTAGACTTTATTTGTTTTTATTTTCTTTATTATCATTTATTATTATTTCTTGCTTACTTTCTTCTTCTTTCTTTATACTGTCCATTATCATAATAAACTTAACATTTCCTTTATCTCCGTTATTTAACATAGTAAAGTTATTATATTCTTGTGATAATTCTTGCAATTTTTCTAATCTGCTTGTTATATCTTTTAAATCTCCATTAATATAGTTACAAATTTTATCTATTCCTTCTCTATTGAATTTGGTAATCCCTTCTGTTAATGTTGTAACTCCATCTGATATTGTTGTTGTTCCTTCTGTTAATTGATTATTTGCTTCAGCTAATTTTTGTGTATTTGTATCTAGTGAACTTATTCCATTTTTTAATGCTTTTGAACCATTATTTAAGTTTGATGCTCCTGATTGTAGTGTTTTCGTTCCTTCTGCTAGAGTACTTGAACCCGCTGTTATTTTGTTTATTGCTTCTGGTAAGGCTTTTGTTGCTGTATTTAAATTTCCAAGGTTTTCTTTTAATGATTGTGAACCTGCTACAACTGCATTTACACCTTCATTTAGAGCTTGCATTTTTGCATTTGTTTCTTCTGTTGGTGTTAATGCTTTAATTATTTGTTCATTTTCTGCTTTTTGTCTTTTTAATTCTGCTACTAGTTCTGGTTGTTCTTCTCCTAAAGCTTCTATTGTTTTTTGTAATACAGCATTATTTTTATTTAATTCTGTTATAGATGTAGTTGTTGTTTTTGATAAATTATCTTTTAATGTATTTACTCCACCTGCAACTCCATTTATCCCAGCATTTAAATTTACACTTCCTTGGTATAGTGCCTCTATTCCTTGTGGTAGGTTGCTTACGCTTGAAGATAATTGATTAATTCCACTATTTAGTTGTTCTGCTCCATTTTTTAAATTTGTACTTCCTGCATTTAGTGTGTTAATTCCTTCATCTATTTTATTATAATTTGAATTTATTGTTCCTGTACCTTGTGCAATTTGAGTCATAGCATTATTAAATTCTTTTGATTTTTCTTTGTATGTATCTACACCTGTTTTTAAAGTATTTGCTCCATCTTCTATTTGTTTGCTTGAACTTTGTAATGTATTTACTTGGCTATATATATCATCTAATTTATTGAATATATCTAAATCGTCTTTTTCAATTATTTTTGGTGTTACATATGTTACTATATTACTTAATTCAAAATCAGTTGAATCCATTGTTATTTCTATTGTACCTGGTATATCTAATTTATCCTTTTTAATATTTAAGCTTTCTTGCATTCCAGGTAAACTAATTCCTAAAACTGTTGTTTTGCTTCCATCGTCTATAACTTTTCCGTTTGTTATTTCTACATTTCTATGATGTTCATTGTCTAATATAGTTCCACATACTACTACAAACGGTGTATATAATATTTCATTTCTTCCATTTATATTAACTGTGTGTGCATCTTTGTTTTTGTATTCAATTGTGATTTTTACTTTTCCAGATTTTCCAGCTAATTCTTGTGCTGTTATTTCTTTTCCGTCTAATTCATATTTTATGTTACATTCTATTGGTAACTCTTTTTGAGTTTCTCCTTGATAATATATGTCACTTCCATCTGCATTCCATACTAAATCATTTCCATTTTGAGAAAGTTCTTCGTCTCCATTTACATTTTTTATGTTTAGTAGGTCTGAAATATCATTAATCATTTTCTCTTGATTTTCATTTGTTATGTGGTCACTTACTATCGTACTATAAGTGTTTCCATTTGCATCTGTCTTAGAATAAACTGTTTCATCTTTTGTAAATGCTAATACTGGTGTTGTATATGCAAGCATTGTACATAACAATGCACCTGAAATTATTTTTTTATTCATTTTAAATCAAATCCTTTTATTATATATTTGAGTTTTTAGTTAGGCATACCCATAAACCTTTTTAGTTTAGACTACTTTTCATTTTTAAAGTTGTTTTACAAATTAATTTATCAAAAATCATTAAGAATGATGGTAATATTGCAATTACACAAATCATACTAACAATAGCACCTCTTGACATTAATGTGCATAAAGAACCTATCATTTCTATTTTTGAATATACACCTACTCCAAAAGTTGCTCCAAAGAAACATAATCCACTTACTGCAATAGAACTAATTGATGTTCCCAAAGCTTCACTTACTGCTTCTTTTTTGTCTTTTCCTGCTTTTCTATTCGTTATATATTTATTTGTAATTAATATTGCATAATCAATTGTCGCTCCTAACTGAATTGTTCCTATAACTATTGATGCAACAAATGGTAATATTGTATTTGTGTAATATGGAATACCCATATTAATAAATATTGCAAGTTCGATTACTGAAATTAATACAATTGGTAATGATATTGATTTTAATACAATAATCATAATTATAAATATTATTGCAATTGATACTGTATTTACACTGTTGAAATCGTGGTCACTTATTTCTACTAAGTCTTTCATTAAAGGTCCTTCACCTGCTAAAATTGCATTTTCATCATATTTCTTTATAATTTCATTTACTTTAGCTACTTGATTATTTAACTCATCTGTTGCCATTTCATATTTTGAATTTATCAAAATCATTTGATATTTATCATTTTGGAAAATCTCTATTAAATCTTTTGGTAAAGCTTCTTTTGGTATCCCTAAATCTGCAATTTTTGAATATCCCGCTGTCCATTCTATACCATCTAAGTTTTCTATTTCTTCTAACATATTATTTATTTGGTAATCTGGAACATCTTTATCTATTAACAATAATTCCATTGAAACCATATTAAACTTATCTTTTAATTCATTATTTGCAACTACACTATCTAAAGTCTTAGGCAGTGACTTATCTAAATTATAATAAATTCCTGTATTTTTGTATCCATAAAATGCTATTGGTAAAATTATAATAAAAGCTATTGCTATTGCTTTATAATGTTTTATAACAAAGTTTTTAATTCCTGTAAATTTAGGGAATATCTCTTTATGCTTAGTTTTTCCAATCCAATTGTTTAATACTAATATCATACTTGGAAGAACAGTTACAACTGAAACAACTCCTAAAAGAACACCTTTTGCCATAACAATTCCTATATCTTTTCCAAGAGTTAAGTTCATACTACATAAAGCTAAAAATCCAGCTATTGTAGTAAGAGAACTTCCCACTACTGATAACAATGTTTTTGAAATTGCATTTGCCATAGCTTCATCATTATTGCTTGTATGTTCTTTTTCTTGCATATAGCTGTGATATAAGAAAATAGCAAAATCCATTGTTACACCCAATTGTAATACTGCACTTATTGCTTTTGTTATGTATGAAATTTGGCCTAAAAACACATTACTTCCCATATTATATAAAATAGCAATACCTATATTTAGTAATAATAAAATTGGTGCAACATAAGAATCTAATGCTAGCTCTAATATTATCAAACATAACGCTACTGCTATTACAACATAAATAATAATTTCAGAATCAGATAATTCCCTTGTATCCAAAACAGTTGCTGTCATACCACTTATCTTACAATGCTCATCTGTTATATCTCTTAAAGTTTGAACAGTCTGCATTGTAGAATCAGCTGAAATTTGATCTTTAAAAGTTACTAACATTATAGTTTCATTATCTTTATATATTTTTTCTTTAACATCATCTGGAATCATCTCTTCTGGAATTCCTGCACCTATAACATCTGCAATACTTACAACCTTCTCTACATTATCTATTTCTTTAAACTTATCCTCTAACTTCTTTATATCTTTCGTATTCATATCTTCCAATAAGACTACCGAAAATGCACCCATATCAAAATCTTCTGACAAAATCTTTTCGCCCTTTATAGTCTCAATATCCTCTGGAAGATACACTAAAATATCATAATTAATCCTCGTTGCCTTCATTCCTATAACCGAAGGAATTAGCAACAATAATGCAACTAATAAAATTAATCTTTTGTGTTTACAAATTGCTTTTCCTAACCTGTTCATAAAAACTCCTTTCTGTGCCAATAGGGACGGTCCTTCTTGGCAGATTCCTGCCAATGGGGACGGTCCTTTTTGGCAGGTCTTGATTTTTGAATTATACAACAAAAAAATGAACTAATTATGAACTTTTCTATTCATAATTAATTCATTTTCTATTTGTGAATTTTTGGACGTTTTTGGCCTGTCCCAAAAAGTTTTATTCATCTTCTAGAGTTTCATCATATTCAAATTCATAATCTTCGTCAAGTTCTATAACTTCTTCTTTTACTTTCTTTGTTGCTTGTTCTATTTTTTGTTCCACCTCTTTTTTCTTCTTATTTTGTTTTTCAACTGTATCTTTGTGTTTTTTTTGCATTTCTTTTAATATATTTTGAGTTTCTTCTTTTTTGTTTTGCATATGTTTGTTTAGCATATTATTTGTTTTTTCTATTAAGTCTGGTATATAGTCTAATAGCTTGTCTAATGATGAAGAATGATTTACTGGCATTAGTTTTACATTGTTTGGTTGTATTACTAAAAATGCAATTGGGTTGATTGTAACTCCTGCTCCTGATCCCCCGCCAAATGGTAATCTATACTGAATTTCTTCTTCTTTGTCTCTTTTACTATATTCGTCTATTGTCTCTCCTTTAAATTCACTTCCTCCTGCTGCAAATCCAAATGAAACTTTTGATATTGGTATTATTACAATGTTGTTTGAAGTTTCTATCGGCTCTCCTATTATTGTGTTTACGTCTATCATATCTTGAATACTACTCATAGCTGTAGTCATAAGTCCTTCTATTGGATGTTCGCTCATTTTTACCCTCTCCTTCTTTTTTGTTTAAGATGTATATTATATTTATAATATGTATCATCTTTATTTCAAATATACCTGAAAACATTATATTGATTAGATTTTGATTTATATAGATTGGTCTAATTTCGAATTTTTGATTTTGTTCTTCTTTTATTTTTCTACTTAATATGATTGATACTACTGTACTTATTACTGGAATTACTATAGCTGTAAGTGCTGCATTTTCTGTTCCCATTTCTATTTTTAAATTGATATTGTCTATATTTACGTTTAGCCTTTTAAATGCTTTTATTATTTTTAAATCAATCTGTTTGTTGTCAATTAATTTTTCAAAATTTATTTTTTCTATTTGTTTTTTTAATTCTATTTTTTCTAATCTTGTTTTTGTTATATTTATTTTAATAATTGGTATTTTTCTTAAGATGCATAATTTTATAACTATTTTATATTCTTTATTTATGTGTCTTGGTTGTTTATGTGATGTAAATCTAAAGTTTTCTATTTCTATTTTTATTCTTGAGAATATTAACAATAATATTACTATTGAAAATATAAAAAGAAAAACCAATATGCTCGCCTCCCTTTTGGACGATTTATATTAGTTTTTCCATTTTTTTCTTTTTTAAACATTTATATTTCTTTTTTCTCTGCTTTTTCTACTGTTATATCTCCAAATAATTCTTCTTGAGTTGTTTCGACTTTACTTCTTCTAGACAGTTCCAATAGTCCTGAAAATGCTGTTACAACTTCGTTTTTGTTATGTTTTTTTATTGAAAATAATTTGTTGAATACAAATCTTTTTTGTTTTACTAAAACCTTGAACATTTCTTTTACTTTACTTGCTACTGTATAGTTATCTGTTATCGCTATTTTTTCTATATTTTTTGCGTTTTGATTTATCTTCTCATTATTTCGTTGTACTAATTTCTCATATATTGCTGGGATTATAGTATTGTCATAATCTTTTTCAAGTTTCTGTTTTGGCAATTTAATTTGTTCTTCTGATTTAAAATATCTGTTAGCATATGTTAAGTAATTTTCTTTTAACACTTTGCTTATTTCTTTGAATTTTTTGTATTCTATAATTCTTCTAATAAGTTCTTCTTCTGTAATTTCTTCTTCCTCTTCTTCTTGTTTTGGTAGAAGATTTTTTGATTTCAAAAATAATAGTGTTGTTGCCATTACTAAAAATTCACTTGCTATTTCTAAGTTCATTTTTTCTTGTTCTTTTATATAGTCTATATATTGGTCTGTTACTTTGCTTAGATTTATATCATATATATTCATTTTATTTTTGTCTATTAAGTGACACAACAAGTCTAGCGGTCCTTCAAAGTTGTCTATTTTTATTGCGTATTTTTTTGTTTCTAGTGTTAAGATTGCCATTGTTTTTACTCCTGTTCTATTGCTCTATTTATGTTTTCTAATTTATATCCTTTTTTTAGCAAATATTGTTTTATTTCTTCTGTTTCCATTGAAGCGGATTTTTTATATATGATGTTTCCTGCTGATTTTATTTCATATTCTTCTAATTCTTCTCTGTTTTCGCTAAAATAGTCTTCTATTTGATTTTTTGTTAGTCCTTTAGCTTGTAGTTTGTATTGTATTTCTTTTATAGATAGATTTTTTAATATCATAAAGTTGTTTATTGTTCTTTCTATATAGTCGTTGTCGTTTATGTATTTTGCTTCTTTTAGATATTCTATTATGTCTTCTAATAGGTTTTCTTCTATTTCTTTTGAGTATTTTCTTCGTATTTCTTGTTCTGTTCTTTTTTTGTATAGTATGTATTTTAGTATTCTTGTTTTTTCTTTATCAAATTCTTCTATGGTATACATTTTTTCTTTTCCCTTTTCTTTTTTTGCTTTTTTATTTTACTATATTTGCTTAGAAATTTCAAGACTATAAAATTCTTTTAACTTTTAAGTATTCTTTTAGTGCTGACTGTAAAACTTGTGAAAAATTCACATTTTGTGCTTCTGCTAATTTATTTAGCCATTGCGGAATTGTTAAAGTCTTTTTTACTGCTTGCTCTTCCATTTCGTTTCTGACTAATGGCATCCAAACACTTATATTTATTGTTTTTTCATTTTGCTTACATTGTATCTTTTCTAATGGCGTACTTTCTGGAATTTCTATGTTTTCTTCTTCTCTGTTATAAAGTACTAATTCTAGTACCTCTTTTGCATTTTTTATTGCTTCTTTAGTTGTGCTTGCACAAGAAATGGCTTCTTCTAAATCTGGAAATCTAATATTTATCCCATCTTTTTCATAATCAAATACCGCAACGAACTCATAACTTTCTTTCTTTTTCATTATACTATCTTCCTTTCTAAAATTTTATCCCTGACTGCTTCTCTATATTCTTTATAGTCCCTATGGGAACTATTTTTTTACTTGTTGAAACAACTACTATTTTTGGCTCTCCATTTTTTGTAAATATGTGATGACTTCCTCGTACTCTTCCTTCTATCCAGCCTTCTTTTTCTAATATTCTTATTATTTGTTTTGGTGTATATTTTTTCAATATTGTTCCCTTCTTTCTATATTTTATACGTGTTTTTGATACGTGTCAAGCATTTGATAATAATTTAACAAAAAAAGCTAAATAAATTAGATAAAGTATCTAATTTATTTAGCCCCTATTTTTACTTTAAGAATTATTCTTCTTCGTCATCTTCATCACTTGGAAGTTCTTCACCTAAGCTTTGTTCAAAAGCTTTAGCAAAATCGTCTCTTACTTTCTTTTCTATATCATCTAGTATTTCTGGATTTTCCTTTAGATATTTTTTAACATTTTCTCTACCCTGTCCAATTCTTTCTCCATTGTAGCTAAACCAAGAACCTGCTTTTTCTACAATGTCTAAGTTTACTGCCATATCCAATATGTTTCCTTCTTTTGAAATACCTTGTCCATATACTACGTCAAATTCTGCCTCTCTAAATGGTGGTGCAACTTTGTTTTTGATTACTTTTACACGTACACGATTTCCTTTAAATTCTCCGTCTTGTTTGATGTTTTCTATTTTTCTAATATCCATTCTTACTGATGCATAGAATTTTAATGCTCTACCACCTGTTGTTGTTTCTGGATTTCCAAACATTACTCCTATTTTTTCTCTTAATTGGTTTATAAATATTAGTACTGTTTTTGTTTTATTTAATGCTCCTGCTAGTTTTCTTAATGCTTGTGACATTAGTCTTGCTTGAAGTCCCATATGTGAGTCTCCCATGTCACCATCTATTTCTGCTTTTGGTACTAATGCTGCAACTGAGTCTACTACTATTACATCTAAAGCTCCACTTCTTACTAAGCTTTCTGTTATTTCTAATGCTTGTTCTCCTGTATCAGGTTGTGATACTATTAAGTTGTCGATATCTACACCTAATTTTTTTGCATATACTGGGTCTAATGCGTGTTCTGCATCTATGAATGCTGCTTCTCCACCCATTTTTTGTGCTTCTGCTACTATGTGTAATGCTAATGTTGTTTTTCCTGATGATTCTGGTCCATATACTTCTATTATTCTTCCACGTGGTACTCCACCTATTCCTAATGCTATATCCAAGCTTAATGCTCCTGTTGGTATAGCTTCTATTTCCATTGCTTTAAATTCTCCTAATTTCATTACAGAGCCTTTTCCAAATTGTTTTTCTATTTGGCTCATTGCTGCTTCTAATGCTTTTTTCTTTTCTGTATTTTCTCCCATTGTTTTTTCCTCCTTAATTCGTGAACTCTTGTTCGATATTCATATTATATATCAAATATTTGTTTTGTCAATACTTTTTTTAAAATTTTTTTATTTTTACTTATACCATCCTTCAATTCCATAAAATTGGTAGAACCAATTAGGGGTTATATCTCCTACTAATTCTGAGCTATATGCTACTATATATTTATTATTGTATAAACTTATATATGGCATTTCTGTCTTGTAAATTTCTATTAGTCTCTGATATTTTTCTTTTAGAATGTTTTCATCTGTTGTATTTTTTACTTCACTCATTATGCTACGAATTTCGTCATTTGAATAGTTTGATAAATTTCCTTCTCCAAAGAAAGTTTCTAAACTTGGACTTGGTGAAAGTGTTATACTGCATAATGCTATATCATAACTCCTTGCTGCTAATAGATTTTTATATTGGTCATCTGCTGCACCTATGATATTTATTCTTATTCCTTGTGCTTCTAATTGAGCCTTTATATTTTGTGCAACTGCTACTTTGGTTTGATCGCTATTTTTTACTAATAAATTTAATACTATTCTTTGAGTTTTATAATCTTCTGTTTTTTGCCAATAATTGTTTCTATAACTCCATCCATTATCTACTAAAATTTGTTTTGCTTGTTCTACATTGTAGCCACTGCTTGCGTCTTGTTCTTGACATAGCCAATTCCCATAGTCAAGCGGAAAACTACTTGTTAAGTATTTACCATTTAATACATTTGCTGTTATTCCTGCTTTATCTATTGAATATGATATCGCTTTTCTTACTTCTGTTTTTGCTAAAAAGTAATTTGCTGTATTTAAAGATAAAAAAGTATGTTCTCTACCTTTCATTTCTTTTGAACTATATCCTATCGTTCCTATATATTCTTGCAAGTTTGTGTTGCTTGTACTTATTAGGTCTATATTTCCTAATTTGAAACTATTATATAATTCTCCTACAGCTGAAAATAAGTTTACTGTTATTTTTTCTAAAACTGTATTTTTTTCTTTATTCCACCAGTTTGTACTTTTTTCCAATATTATATATGATGGCTGCACTTCTGTTATTTTGAATTGTCCTGTTCCTATTGGTGCATCATTTTTTGATGTATTTACAAAATCTTCTCCTTCAAAATATTCTTTTGATAGTATTGGAAATGTCAAGTTATATTCAAAAAATGGTACTTCTTTATCTAAGTTTATTTTTAGTGTATAATCATCTACAATGTCTATTCCTATTACGTCTTGAACATTGCTTGAATATATTGTTTGTGTGTCTTTTAACCTGTCTATTGTAAATCTTACGTCTTCTGATGTTAGCTGATGTCCATTTGACCACCTTACGTTTTCTCTTAGTTTTATTAAGTATGAGTTGTCTCCTTGCTTGGCCCATTCTTTTGCTAAACATGGTTCTGCTTTGTATTCTGCTGTTAAGTTTACTAATGGTTCAAAAATTAGTTTATAGATGTCTTGTACATTTTTGTTGTTGCTTAGTATTGGGTTCATTGTGTCTATTCCTGCTATTCCTAATTTTATTTCTTTTATTTGTTCTTCTTGATTACTCGCTATTTGTTGTTCTTGTTCTTTTTCTGCTTCGTCTTTTTTTATTTTGTATATTGAAAATCCTAGTATTATTATGATAAATGTTACAAAAACATATTTTATCCAATTTGATTTCATATCTCACCTCTATTATTCTTTGCTATCATACATTATATTTAGTAAAATTTCAAGATTTTTTTAAAAAACCTTTAGATTTTCTCTAAAGGTTTTTGTTATTTTATATATTTTTTAGAAGTTTGCCATATTTCTTGAACATCCTTTTCTCCAAGTTCTGCACCATACAATGCAAAATTATACATCTTTCCTATAAACTTCAAATTTCTTCCCACTCTTAAATCCCCTATTGTCGTATAATTGTATGTAAGTTGTTCATCTCCTGATTCAAATATTTTAACCAATTCGCCATTTATATACACTTTTGTTGTTTCAGCTCGTTTTGCAACAACTTGAATATTTATTGCTTTTCCTTCATATTTTGAAATATCTATACTTGTAAATCCTTTTACTGTCAGTTCAGAATTTACATACTTTTGTGATTGACTAGAAAAAGAATATACATGCAAATATCCTTTATATATTCCAATCCATGATACGTATGCACTTATTTGATCTGATAATGCTACTATCGTATTAGCCCAAACTTCTCCTTGATCGACATTTCCTTCAATTGTTGTATTTATAGAATATACATCATCTATTTTGTACTTTTGGTTTACTTCTAAAACTGGAATTGCATTATCTTCATCCAATATTAATGTACCGTTTTCGTCATACTCTAACAAACCATTATTGTCGGTGTAGCTTACTCCGTAATCCCATACCGGTCCTGCGTATAATGATGTAGAATATAAATTGCCATACTGTGTTCCTGTTTTTTTAGTCTTGTCATCTACATATGTAATTGCATTTGCTAATCTATTTGATGTATTATTAAATGAATGTACTTGGATTTCTGCTTTATACATAACCATTCCATCTACGCTTAAAACTTCTCCTGTATTATAATTCGCTATATAAGGTGCATGGCTTGTATCTTCTAGTCCTAGTTCTTCATACTGTGAATTGTATTTTTCACTATCTTTTTCTTCTTGTGTGTAATTTCCAATCAAAAACCAGCCAATACCATATGTATTGTCTCCAATTTTTATAGTGTCTGCAAACTCATATGTATTAAGTTCTCTACCTACCATAGCATTTTTATGTTCAACAACACTATCTTCTAATTTTCCTAATTCAATATAATATTTGAATTCTTCACCATTCATATTAATAATATCAAATCCAACCTTTTTAGCATTTTGAGCTTCTATTGAACTTTCATCTGCTAAAAATATTAGTTCTTCTCTATATATTCCAATATTATCTTTGTACTTATTGGTAATTTTTGAAAAACTTTCTTTGCATTCTTCTATATTCATATATCTTATTTCTTCTCTTATAGTATCCAACTCTATTTGCTCTTTTATAGCTGATAATTCTGTTAATATTTTTGCTTCTGCTGTTTTGCTCACCGCTCCATTTTCTCCTGATACTGCACTAATTGTGATTCCGTGCTAATATTAGTAAAACTATAATTGTAATAACTAAGGCCATTAAAGTTATTGCTTTTTCATTTCTTTTCATTTGACATATCTCCTCGTTTATTTTATTTATATGATTATATCTATTTTGCAAAAATTATGTCAATAAGTATCTCATTATTATTTTTTACAAAGAATAATAGGAGTTTGATTTCGATTTTTTATACAACAAAAAACAGGCTATTAAAAAATAACCTGCTACTTTATTTATATTAAGCTCTTGATTCTACAATTAGCTTTATACCTGTTCTATCTTCTCCTTCAACTTCAACCTCTGCAAATGCTGGTATACAAACTAAATCCACACCTGCTGGTGCAACAAAACCTCTTGCTATTGCCACTGCTTTCACTGCTTGATTTAGTGCTCCTGCTCCAATTGCTTGCATTTCTGCTTTGTTTGATTCTTTTACCAATCCAGCTATTGCTCCTGCTACTGAATTTGGGTTTGATTTTGATGAAATTTTTAATATTTCCATTTTCTTTTGCCTCCTATAATTTTTATTTTTGTTGTTGCAACTTTTACGATTTTTATTTTACAATATTTGGAAATATTTGTAAAGTGTTTTTTGGAAATTTATGGAATTTTTTCATCGCAGTAAAAAATCATTTTCGACAAATATTAGATTTGCCTTTAATTTAGAACAATAGGGGCTTGATTTCGGTTTTTCCTATACAACAAAATATAGACTTAATTAATTTTTCTAATTAACCAAGTCTATCAATTTTATCTAATATTTATTCTTTTAATATCTTTAACTTTATTAGTATTATCATCAACATCAAAAATTACACCATTAAAAATACATTCCCCTGTTGCAATTTTATATCTTTCTGGAAGTGTTGTTTCAAATCTTTTTACCGATGCATCTACATCCATTCCTATTACTGATTTCTTTGGTCCAGTCATACCAATATCTGTAATATATCCTGTTCCTTTTTCTAATATTGTTTCATCTGCTGTTTGTACATGTGTATGTGTTCCATATATTGCTGTAACTTTTCCATCCAAGAAATATCCTAATGCTATTTTTTCAGCTGTAGCTTCTGCGTGAAAATCTATAATTATTATATCTGCTTCTTTTTGCAATTTTGCTACTAATTCTTTTGCTAGTACAAATGGATTTTCAGATAGAATATTTATATCTACCCTTCCAATTAAATTAATTACTGCTATTTTTTTGTTTTTACATTTATAGATATTGTAGCCTTTTCCTACAACTCCTTTTGGATAGTTGGCTGGTCTTATTAGTTTTGGGTGGTCTATGAATTTGAATATTTCTTTTTTCCCCCAAGTATGGTTTCCCATTGTTACTACATCTACTTTTTCTGCTAATATATCGTTGAAGTTTCTTTCTGTTATTCCCATTCCTTCTGCTGAGTTTTCTCCATTTACAATCACAAAGTCTATATTTTCGTTTTCTCTTATCTTTGATAATGTGTTTTTTAGCTTTCTTATCCCTGCTGACCCTATTATATCCCCTACTGCTAGTATTTTCATTTTGTTTCCTTCTTTCTATTTATTATTCACTGCTTTATAATACTATATTTTTTTAATAGTGTCAAATTATTAATAGTTTTCATAGTTCACTTTTCGTGCTTCTTATTTTAAATTTATGCTCTTTACTTCCTTTTCTTATTTTTTAAGCATAATTCATATGCATTATATAATTCTTCAAATTTTACTTTTTCTTCCATATTCTTTCCTAACAAAAATACCTTTGTTTTAAAAGGTATTTTTCTATTTAGTATAATGAAACTCGCGCTCAAGCGCACATAGTTGTTGTTATTGACGTTGTTGTTGTTCATATAGCCATTGTTGAAGTTCGCGTTCCACGCGTTGTTGGTTCAACTTTCATTATGTTTTTTGCTTGTATAAGATATTCATACTGCATTACTTTATCCTCTGTTATAAGTACTTTTACTGTTTTCTTTTCCACCTCAAGAATGTTGATATTTAAGTCTTCTTGAACAAATGTTATTTACATAACACTTTGCTTGTTTCTAATTTTTTACAAAATTAGAAAGTCGCGCTCAAGCGCACACAGTCGCTTCCATTGACGTTGCGGTCCTGCATATAGCCATCGGCGAAGTTCGCGCGCCACGCGGTGTAGGTATTGCTCTGCGAAGACGACCAGCACCAGCCACTAAGGCCTTTGCTTGTGTAATTCGAAGAAGTAATTCCCAATTCTTCAGCAAATGCTGACCATTCTGCTTTTGATGGTACAAACCAACCTTCTTCAAATTTTCCTTGTATTTGTCCCCACATGTCTTTATGGCTAGAACACTGATCCCCTTCTCCATATTTCTTTTCATTCCAATTTGCTATCATTCTTGCAGTATTATCATATCCTGTTCCAAAAACTTTTTGGTCATCTCCATAATTATCTAACTTTCCATATGCTGCGTTATACCAATCATATATTGGACCATTTGTTGTAAAATCTGATAAGTCCATTATATAAAATCTATCATTTCCACTTTCATTACCTGAAACAGCTATTATATCTCCTGCTCCAAATTTTGCTAATGGTCCATTGTAATTTTCAACAATTACTGAATATTCCTTAGGATTTGTTAAATTATTTGGTATAGTATAGAATTCATTGTCTTCTGACCACTTACCAGAGCCTTTGTTTCCTACTGTTAAATCTGCATAAATTACTCCATCAGGTTCATTATCTCCATTTAAATCTGCATAATATACTTTACCTGACACTAATTCTTCTATTGCATCTCCTTTTATTTCTTGAACTTCTCCATTTTCTGTTATTTGAAAAATATATCCTTTATGTGTTATTTTCCATGGTAATTTTCCATCCTCGCCCTGTTTTTCAATTGATGTTATTCCAATTTTCCCAAGTTCTTTTTCTAATTCTTCTAGATTTACACCTGTTCCTTCTCCATTAATTTGCGATGCTATTACCGCTAGTTGCATATTCTCTAATATTTCTGCTTTCTCTGTTTTGTTTTTTGCAGTAACTGATTTTGTCAGTACTCCATTGTCTCCTGTCAATGTGCTTATTGCCACTCCGCGCTAGTATTAATAACACTATTATTGTTATTACTAGTGCAATTAATGTTATACCTTTGTTTTTTTGTTTCATCATAAATCTAGTTTCCTTTCTTTTGTTTTTTCCTTTCCATTTTACAGATAATTATGTTATTAGTCAATGCGTTATTCGTTTTTTAATATTACATTTTTATTACAACATATAATTTCTAATTATTACCTATCACTAGATTTGTGGTAGTGAAAACACTACAAATTGTTCAGTCCTCTTAGTCAAACAACATGCCTGTCGTACCACAAAAAAGAACCCCTAGGGGTTCTTTCTATTTTGCGTAATCTACTACTCTTGTTTCTCTTATAATGTTTACTTTTATTTGTCCAGGATAGTCCATTTCATTTTCGATTTTCTTTGCTACGTCTCTTGCTAGTATTGTCATCTTGTCATCAGATATTTTATCTGATTTTACCATTATTCTAACTTCGCGTCCTGCTTGTATTGCAAATGATTTTTCTACTCCGTCAAATGAATCTGCTATTTCTTCTAAGTTTTGTAGTCTCTTTATGTATGCTTCTAGTGTTTCTCTTCTTGCTCCTGGTCTTGATGCTGATATTGCATCTGCTGCTTGTACTAATACTGCTTCTAATGTTTGTGGTTCTACATCACCATGATGTGCCTCTACTGCATTTATAACTGCTGAATTTTCTTTAAACTTCTTTAATACTTCAACACCTATTTCTACGTGTGTTCCTTCCATGTCGTGGTCTAATGCTTTACCAATATCATGTAACAATCCTGCTCTTCTTGCTAGTTTTGGATCTAATCCTAATTCTTCTGCCATTATTCTTGCTAGGTTTGATACTTCAATTGAGTGGTTTAATACATTTTGACCATAACTTGTTCTGTATTTTAATTTTCCAATTAGTTTTACTACGTCTGGATGAAGTCCTATTACTCCTGTTTCTAAAACAGCTCTTTCCCCTTCTTCTTTTATTGTGTTTTCTACTTCTTCTTTGGCTTTTTCTACCATTTCTTCGATTTTTGAAGGGTGAATTCTTCCATCGTCTATTAGTTTTTCTAATGCAATTTTTGCCACTTCTCTTCTTAGTGGGTCAAATCCTGATAGTACTACTGCTTCAGGTGTATCATCGATGATTAAGTCGATTCCTGTTAGTGTTTCTAGTGCTTTTATATTTCTTCCTTCTCTACCTATTATTCTTCCTTTCATTTCGTCATTTGGAAGTGCTACAATTGATACTGTAGTTTCTTGAGAATGGTCTGCTGCACATTTTTGAACTGCATAGCATAGCATTTCTTTAGCATTTTTCATTATTGTGTCTTTTGCTTTTTGCTCTTGCTCTCTAATTAGTGCTGCTTTTTCTGCTGTTAATTCTTTGTCCATTTCAGATAATAGTCTTTGTTTTGCTTGTTCTTGTGTTAAACCTGCTATTTTTTGAAGTTCTACCATTTCTTTTTCGTATAGCTTTTCAATTTCTTGTTTTTCTTTTTCGATATTTTGTAGTTCTTTTTCTACTTCTCTTTCTTTCTTTTCAAAGTTATCTGAACGTCTTTCCAAGTTTTCTTCTTTTTGAATTAATCTTGCTTCTTGTTTTTGTACTTCGCCTCTTCTTTCTCTAATCTCTTGGTCTAATTCTTTTCTATTTGCCATTATTTCTTCTTTAGCTTTAAATATTTCTTCTTTTTTTAAGTTTTCTGCTTCTATTTTAGCTAATTCTACTATTCTTTTTGCTTCGTTTTCTGCACCTTGTATTTTAGACTCTGCAACTTTTTTTCTGTATGCCATTCCTACTGGTATACCTATTGCAAGTGAGATTAAGATAGCGGCGATTATGATTATTATATTCATAATCAATACACCTCTTTCTTATTTAATTTTCAATGTTCGAATAAAATATATATAGTTTTGATTTTTATTTTAATATATTTTTTCCTACTATACTATTGTAACTTTATTCTCCCAAACTGTCAAGTGCTTTGACTATAAAATATCTGGATTATCTTGTAAAATTTTATTAACGATGTCTTCTTCTAAGCTAAAAGGTACAACATACCCACCTAAATTTTGTGCTTTGTCAGATAAAACTGGATTTTTATCATCTACATAGATTTTGGCTTTTCCTTTTCCGTTTTTTGCTTCTTGCACCAAGTTTGAAACTGGTGAATTTCCGTCAAATGCCATAACTACTGAACTTCTTCTTTCAAAAATTTCATAGTTAAAGCTTTTATATATTCCCATTTCATCACTTTCAATAGAAATTCTAACCCCGTCTAAATCTTCTTTTAATAATTTATCTGATTCTTCTTCTGATACCATTTTAGGAATTATTGCATTTATTTCGAATTTCTTATTTAATTTGTTGCTTATGTTAATTATTTCCTTTTCGTAACCAGTCATTTTATGTCCAATTACAAAATATGCTTTATCTGTACTTATTTTTTTAATTAATTCTTCTAAAATCAATTTACCTTCTGGTGTAACTTCTGTATTTCTACCTTTTTTGTTAAAACTTCCACCTGCAATAATAATTGGAATTTTGTTTACTGGAAGTTGCTTTATTTTCTTTCTCAATTTGGTTTCTGCTTCTATGTTTTTGTTTATTCTCATAGGTTGATTATTTGCCTTTCCTTTTTCAATGTTCTCTTTTTCTAGTTGTGCTAAAGCTTCTGTTATTGTTCTTCCATTTAAAAACTTTTCAAATTCTGCTGATTTCTTTTTAAAATATATCTCTCTATCTTCAATAATTTCATCTTCCACTTTTCTCATTTTTTGAAAATCTGCGTCTGTAAGTCCTAATAAATTTTGAAGGGCTAACTGTTCATCAATTGTATCAACACCATAAAATCCACATCCATCTGTCCCTTGAACACATTTTATATCATTTTTCAAATATGTTTTTATAGGGTGTAATTTTAAATTACTTAGATTATTTAATCTTACATTTGATGTTAATTGGAACTCTAATACTACATTTCCTTCTTTTAACTCTTTTATTAACTTTTTTCCTTCTTTTGATTTTAAATCTGCTGTATATAACCCATGACCTAATCTCACTTTTGGCATCTCTTGACCTGGTTTTAATGCTTCTTTTATACATTCAATTGATTTTGCAACATTATCTCTTAAACTATCATTTTCTCCTGCGTGTATTCTTATTGTAAAATCTTTGTCTACATCTGCAACATATTCTACTAGTTCTTTTATTGCAGGTTTCAAATCTGATATATCATTTATTTCTTCTCCCATAAAATCACTACCTACAACATATGGGCTTTTTGCAACTGTTTTTAGAACATCTAGGTTTTCTCTTAAATAATTTCCACCTATCATTTGGCTTTGAATAATTGTAAGTGGTATTCTTCTCATTGCTGCTAATAAACGAATTTTTACACCTGTTTCTTTTTCTATATAAGGCATTATTTGGTGCACTTCTTCAATTAGCTGTATTGCAGGACCATTTGCTTTTACTAGGTCTGAATCTGCTATTTCTGTATAATCGATTTTTTGTTTTTGATATTCTCTTGCTATCCACAAATATTTGTCTTGTCTTAATGTTATATTTTTCAATTCTGGATTTTCTATATCTTTTATCATTAATTTTAATTTTCTCTTAACACCATCTTTTGGTATTTTATTTATCTTCTCTATGTCTAATTCTATTTTTTCTTTTGATGGTTTTCCTTTTGTAAAAACATATCTGTAAATATATAGCTTTTCAAGGTTTGTGAAAACTGCTTGCCCATCTTTTAATATTGATAAGCTATTTCTTACTTTAGCAATATTGTATGATGCATTTTTTAAATTATTTAATATGAAGTCTGCAAAGTTTATAAAAGTATTGTCATCTATTTTTCTTACTTTATATTTTCCTTCTAAACCGCAATCTTTGTATTTATCTTCAACTTCTGCTCTTTGTTTTAATATTTTTTCTTCTTGCTCTTCACTCATTCTTAATTTCAATTTTTTAATATAATACAAAGGGTATTTTAATTGATGTTTTATTCCCAATGCTATTAGTACATCTGGTGATAAATTTGCATTCATATGTGTATGTAAATCTGTTCTGAATTTTGATTTTTTCAATATGTTTGATTTAACAATTGTCTTTTTTAAATCTAGATTATAGTTTTTTGTTTGTGACATCAATGTCTTTGTAATAGCTGGAATTTTAGCTTTTATTTCCGTTGTTCCATCTTCATATATATTTGCTAGCTTTATTCCTCCTAGTCTTAATATATACACAATTTCATTATCTCCATTAATACTTGCAGGAATTGTTCCTGTAAGTATTTTCATATCATTTTCATCTTTTACAGTCTCAACATCACATAATTTTGCTAGGTTTGTAATTAAATTTCCTGTTCCATGGTTTGGTGTCTCTATAATGTATCTTAGTTCATCTTCGTTTTCACGGTATATGCTTACTTTTATATCTTTTTCTTTATCTAAATAGAATTTGCTTAAACGTATCTTTTCCATCTTTACCTCCCTTTGTTTATTATATCTCTTTAAAGTTGTTAAGTTCCATTGTAACATATTTTTATTCTCTTTGCAATAAATTATGTTGACTTTTTTGCAAAATTGGCGTGCCAATAGGGACGGACCTTCTTGGCAGGTTCCTGCCATTGGGGACGGTCCTTTTTGGCAAAAAATTGCCAAGAAGGTCCGTCCCCCTTGGCAATTTTTCTATTTAGTTGAAATATGTATATTATCTATCTCTGCATTCATCTCTCTTGAAATAATATTCTGAATTTTAGCCACATCTTCTGGCTTCATTTCTTCGCTCTCAACAATGACGCTAATACTTTTGTCATTTACAAAAATAATACTATTTTCAAAGCCTTTCGTTTTTATTAAGTTTTCACATATCATAATACTATTTTTTAGTTCGTTTATTTTTGTTATCTCTTGTGTTGCTGTTTGTTTTTGAGTTTCTAGCGAATTACTGCTGTTTAAAACTTTTTCGTATGTTTCTAGCATTTGTGAATACATTGTGTCTCTTTCTAATTTGGATTGTACAAAATAATCATCTTTTGTTACTTCGCTATTTGTTTGCACTTCTTTTGTTTCATTTTGTTTTGATTGCTCTGCACTTTCATTCTCATTATTTTCATTTTCATTTTTAGCTTCGTTCTCACTAGCAGTTGCTGTTTCTTCCCCTGTTACTACATCATTGCTACTTACTAGTGTTGCATCTCCAATATCTGCTAACAGAGTGTCATCTTTTGCTTCCATTTGCATACTTGTTTCTATTGATTGATTATCATTTGCGTTTGTTGTGAAGTTTAAATATCCTGCTGTCATTATCATTATTGCTATAACATAGATTATTACCTGGTTTTTCTTTAATAATTTCATAAACTTTTCTTTCCTTCCTTTTTCTATTTAAATTATGTAAAAGTTGGCTGTTAACATTTTTCAAACTTAATTCATTTCAAAAACTTGAATTTTATGTGTTGCGAGTCCTGTTATTGCTTCAACAGCTTGTATAATATTTGTTTTTGTACTTGCATTTCCTGCACCTTTTGCAGTAATAATTGCACCTTCTATTTTTGCCTGCACCACTTTTTGTGTAATTGGTGTTTTTTCTCCACTTTCTTCTTTAAATATAATATCTTTTTGAGAATTGTTTTCTTGTATCTTTCTTATTCCTCCTGATGTGTCTGTTTCTTCTGTTGTACTTACTTTTGAGTTTTCGTTGTACATTGCTACTACTTCGTTTGACTCATTATAATTTATACAGACTTTTACATCTCCAACTCCTTGTATTTTGGATAATATATTTTCTAGCTTTTCTTCTAAATTGTCTGTTGCTTGAACATTTTCTTGTATGTTTGGTTCTATTTGAGTTGTTGCTAGTTGTTTGCTTGTATCATTATTGTTTTCTACCTTTTTCTTACTATTTCCATTCCATATTATATTTATAATTACAATTGTTATAATTAATATTATTACAAAAAACACTAAATTTTCTATTTTCTTTTTGTCATTTCCTTCTCCACCTTCTTTACTTTTAATTAAGCTTTTTAGTTGATTTTTAAACATTTTTCATTCACCCCGTATTCTTCTATTAAAAATTTTTTTACATTTTGAATATCTGTGTTTGTAATTTTCTTCTCTTGATTTGAAGTTTTTTCTTCGTTATTTATTTTTGTATCTATTTTCTTTATTTTTTGTACTTCTGTTACTATTTTATTCTCAACTGTTTCATTCGCTTCCTTAACAGGTTCTTGACTTTTTTCTATATTTAATTGTATTTGTTTAATTTCCCATTCACCATCGTCATTTCTAGTTGTATTTATTTTTGCATTTTTTACTTTAAATCCCTTTTCCTCTACTTTTTTTGTAATATCTTTTTTTAATTCTTCTTCATACAATTTATTTATTCTTTCATCCATACTTGTTTGAGTAACAGTACTTGTTGTCTCTACTGTTGTGTAATCTTCAATATCTAAATTACTCAAATCCAACTTGTCCTTATTTTGAATTAGTGGAGATATTATGTTGAATATTACAAAGACACCTAATACCATTCTTATATATTTCTTTGTTTTGTTATTTGGCAAAAGCATTTCCAGAATTGATACTATTACTATTGTTACTCCTAATCCTTTTGTCCAGCTACTTAAAACTTCTATCATTTGTATGCTCCTATCTATACATCATTGCACTGTTTGACATTTTTAAAACTAATGTGGTTCCAATTATTAGCATAAATGACATTGCACTTAAAATGCCTAAAAAGATTTTAAAAATATCACCTATCTGTTCTAATAAGCTTGTTATTGGTTTATCTGCAATTGGTTGAACTAACGCCGAAAGCAATTTATATGACGCTGTCAGAACTGTAAGTTTTAAAATTGGCATAATACAAATTCCTATTATTATAATAACTCCAACTAAACCTACCGCATTTTTAAGAACCACTCCACAGCCTAAGACCGTATCTACTGCATCACCTAAAATCTTTCCTACTACTGGTATTGCTGAACTTACAACTGCTTTACTTGTTTTAGCTGTAATTCCATCTACACTACTAGATAATGTCCCTTCCAAAGAAACCACACCTACAAATATTGTTAAGACAATTCCTAGAAACCACACAATTCCAGACTTTAAGAACTTTGATAGTTTATCTATTTGCACTCTATCAGATATTTTTGAAATTACAACTAAACTCGTAAATATCAGAACAAGCGGAATAATCAAATTTTGAATCATATTGCCAATAAAATTAACCATGAACAATACTATTGGCTCTATAACTGTACTTGTGGTTATACTTCCTGTATATAACATTAATGTCACAAGTAAAGGCACTAACATATTCATAAAACCTAGCAAATTGCTTGTCGTATCTTGAACTAGCTTAATTATATCTGAAAAATTAGTCATTATTATCGTTACAATTAATATATATTGAACATAATAAACCAACTTCGATATTCCATCATTTTCTAAACTTTCACTTATTGATTTTAAAATACTATGTATTATTATAATTGCTAATATACTAACAATTGCCTTTATATTTGCTGTAACCTCTTTTCCAAGTAAATTTAGAATTCTTTTTGCAAAAGTGCTATTATCCACTTCTCCTTTTATGGCCTGTTGTAAAACATCACCAACATCTATATCATCAAAAAATTCACCAGAATATTCTTCAGCACCTTTTACAAAATCCTGAATTTTAAACTCCTCTTGCTGTTCTTTCATCGTTTGTGTACTTGCTTCTGCATAGCTTGTACAGCCAATTGCCACAACGCATATAACAACTATCATTATTAATAAAAACTTCTTCATATTTTCCTTTCAATAGGACATTTTGGGACACATCTTTATCCAAAACTTTTTTGGGCTATCCCAAAATGATGTTTTTTTGCTCCGTCCCCAAAAACATCATGGTAATATTTTTAATATTATTTCTAGCAAGCTTGATATGATTGGTATCGACATTGATATTATGATTATTTTTGTTCCTATTTCTATTTTGCTTGCTATCGCTGCTTCTCCAGAGTCTTTGCATATGCTTACTGCAAATTCTGATAGAAATGCTATTCCTGTTATTTTTATTAATAGTGTTAAGAATGTGCTGTTTATTGATGTTTTGCTTGCTAAGGATTGCAACAGGTTTATTATTCCTGTTAGCTTGTCCATTACTAACAATAAAATTAGCACTCCTGTAAGTAAACTTATGTATATTGCAAATTCTGGTCTATATTGTTTTAAGAGTATTATTATTATTAATGCTACTAACCCAATTCCAATTATTCTTATTACTTCCAAATTGATTTTCATTCCTTCCGTTTTATAGGTTAAAGATTGTTCTTACTGTGTCAAACAAACTGCTTATTTCCTTTATTACCATTGTTAAAACTATAACTAGACCGAGCTAGTGTTGTCATCATTGCTTGGTCTTCTCTTCCAGCTCTTACTAAAACTTGATGTAGTACAGCGACTAGTATTCCTATTGCAGCAATTTTAAATAATAAATTAATATCCATATTCTTCCTCCATTTTTAACATAAAACAATAACAATTGCTAAGCCCATTATTGTGCCAAGTCTTGTGAATAATTTTTCATTTTTTTGTCTTTCTTGTACCGCTTCTTTTATTTGTGTATCCAAAAAGTTTTCTGTAATTTCAATTTGACTTACTTGTCCCTCTACATCTGTTTGTCCTAACAGTTTTGCTAATTTCTTTATGACTTTTTTATCTTCTGGTTTTAAGTTTGTTTCTGTTTCTTCTACTGCTTGTTCCCAGGCGTTATCAGCTGTAGTATCTTCCATCTTTTTACTTGCTTGTTTAAATATGTTTCCAACATTTTTGTTGGTGTTTGCAGAAATCTCTTTAAAAATTTCTGGTATAGGTTCATATGTAAATTTTATTTTTGTTTTCAATATATTTAACGCGTTTTTTATCTCTTCCAATTCTTCTAGTCTATACACATATTTTTTAGCTAAGAATTTTCCAATTAAACTTGTCCCTAGCAAAATTAAAAATAATATAAAATATTTGATTATTTGCATAATAAGTTTGTCCTTTCCTTTTTCTTATATTGTATGCTTGCTAATTTTTTTTAGAACTTTTTAACCTAAAAAAATGATTTTTTCTATTTGTTTTGTCTCTATTAAAAAATCAATTTCTTTATTCATTTTCACATCTTCAATTGAATTCCCATGCATTGTAAATAGACCTTTGACGCCTGACCTTATTGCTTTTCCGTATTGCGTCCACATCTTCTTTTGAGCCAATTTCATCACATGCAATTACTTCTGGTGCCATAGAACGAATTAGCATTTCCATTCCTTTTTCTTTAGATATATTTTCTATTACATCTGTCCTTACTCCTATGTCATTTTGAGGTATTCCTTGATACATAGCTGCAATTTCTCCTCTTTCGTCAACTACTCCGCACAGTTTTCCCTTGAAAATTTATATTTGAAATTCCATTGCTTATATTTCTTATTGCATCTCTTAAGATTGTTGTTTTTCCCATTCCTGGCGGAGAGACAATTAAGGTCGTATATATTGTGTTATTTTCCATATCCAATATTTCGCTTAATATCTTATTACTGCACCCTATTATTTGTCTTGCAATTCTAAAATTTAGGCTTGTTATGTATTTTAAATTGATTACGTTTTTATTTTCTACAACAGCTGTTCCTGTTATTCCGACTCTATGCCCACCTTTTATTGTTAAAAATCCCTCACATATCTGATTTTTATATGCATAAATCGAATTATTGCAAAGCCTTTCTACTGTTTGCAATATTTCTGCTCCACTTACGTTGTATTCTATTAATATTGTTGTTCTTCTTAGCTTTAATAAAATTGGTCTGTTTGAACGTATTCTGATTTCTTGTAACTCTTCTGCAACTTGTCCATTTTGATTAATTGTATTATCTAGCAATGAGTATATATTGCTTGGAAAATATCTTAATATTTCTTCTTTAATGTTCAATATCCATCCCACCTTTTTGTTTTTATTCGCATAAAAAAAGAACATATATAATATATATATGCTCTTTTTTGCGTTTTAGAACTATTTTTCATTTATTACAGCTCTGTATATTGCTCCTGTATTTTCTTCTTTCTCAAATTCTATTTTGTAATTTTTTTCTGTTGATATTTCTTGTTTAATGAATGATATGTTTTCTCTTGTTGCTTCATATTCTTCTCCATTGAAGTTTATTTCTTTTATTTTGTATCCATCTTTTTCGTTGTTTTCACTTATTATTGTCATTAAGCCTTTTGTTGTTACTCCTGGTGAATTTGTATTTGCATACATTTCATATTCGGCATTTGTTTCAGTTATGCTAGTTTCATCTAATTGATTTTGATTATTCAAAAAGTTAAATTCAGTATTATCTCCTTCATTTTGAATTTGATTGAATATATTATTTGAACTTGACGAAAGAAGTGATATTAATGGGAACAAATTGAATAATGGATTTTCACTTTCTTCTAGCTCTAATTCTTCCATTTGCTGTTTATTTACTTCTGTTATTCTTTGTTCAACTGCTTCTAAGAAGTTTGTAACTTGTTGTTCATTAAAATCATTCAACATAATACTATTATCTTCTGAGAAACTTTCTATATCAACACTTCCAGCAAAGCTTACATTATTATTTATCATATATGTTATGTTTTCATCTTCATTTACTTGTATTGTTACTTGATAAGTTTCTTGCACGCTTTCCATAGTTTCTAATCCATTAAAAGCTCCTGCTATTAAAACTTTAAACACATTATCTCCATTGTTAATTTCAAAAGAAATACTTGTACTATTTTGGTTATTTCCCCTTATCTTATCAATTGTAACAGTTGTTTCTTCTGTTGATATTTCTAATTTTGATAGCTTTCCTTTTTTACTATATACTGTAATTTCAATCTGTTGATTCTCTTCTATTTCTGTTTCTTCAAAACTTTCAATTGTTTTTTCTATTTCACTTTTTCCTAACTTCTCTGCTGCTCCCATAGATTCCATATATTGGTTTAGTTTGTCTAAGGCTAGTTCATCATCTTTTAACGTATCTAATAATTTTAATGATATAGTTTTTATATCTTCCAATTTTAGTGTTAACTTATAACCTGTACTGTTCGTGTCTTCTACCTTAGAGAATTTGTTATCATTTATAGTTTGCATTAGAACTTCTGTATATCTGTTTACTATTTGCTCTTTTTCTTGTTCTGTTATTTCTATTTCTTTCATTTCGTCTGTTTTATCAGAAGCGTCTTTTATTTGATTTATAAATTCTATAATAGGATTTGACACTGTATTAGTGCTAGCAGTATCTATTGCTACAAAGTTTTTCCCTATATATTTAGTTTGAATTCCTAATTTGTCTTCTATTTTTCTATATGTAATTGGGAAGTTTACATCACTAGAATAATTTAATGATATTTCTTGTTCTGTTTCATTTGTTTGATTATTAGTTTTTCCTTGAAAGCTGATATTAAAGCCATTTACTGCTTTAAGTTGATCTTCTTCACCTTCAATTTTGATGTCAGCTTTGAATGTTGCACTATTTGTATATGGTGTAGTTTGTTTCTTTTCGAAATATTGAGTTGTTTGTTTATCCACAAAGCCTGTTTCTTCATTTCCTGCTTGTGCTACATATTTAAAAAATAGTGTTTTATTGCTTTTAAACATATCTGTTTGAAAGTATAAATATGCAATTACACCTATTAGTATTAATATTGTTATTGATATTGTTATAATTAAAATTTTTAATATTTTTGCATTTTTCCTTTGTTCCATATCTTTCATTCCCCTATTTTTTTATTCTTCCCAGTTGTGATAAATATTTGCAACATCGTCTAAATCTTCTAGTCTCTCTATTAATCTTTCCATTTTTTCTTGTGCTTTTTCATCTAAGCTAACTGTTGTTGTTGGAACCATTTGTACTTCTGCTTCTAAAAACTCTAATCCAGCTTCTTCTAGCTTTTCACGAACTTCTGAAAAGTCGCTTGGATCTGTTGTTATTTCATAAATTTCTTCTGATGCTTCAAAATCTTCTGCTCCTGCGTCTAACGCTAACATCATTAATTCTTCTTCATCCATTTTTGTTATTTCTTTTTCTATTACTATTATTCCTTTTTTGTTAAACATATATGATACACATCCACTAGTTCCTAAGTTTCCACCAGCTTTATCAAATACGTGTCTTACGTCTGCTGCTGTTCTGTTTTTGTTGTCTGTTGATGCTTCTACTATTACTGCTACTCCATTTGGTCCGTATCCTTCATATGTTATTTCTTCGTAGTTTTCATTACTGCTTGATGCTTTTTTTATTGCGTTATTTATTGTGTCGTTTGGCATATTTGCTGCTTTGCATTTTGCTATTACGTTTTTTAATTTTGAATTACCTGCTGGATCTGGTCCACCTTCTTTTACTGCTATTAATAGTTCTCTTCCTAGTTTTGTAAATATTTTTCCTCTTGCTGCATCTGCTTTTCCTTTCTTTGCTTGTATGTTATGCCATTTGCTATGTCCTGACATGGTTAATTCCTCCTTTATTTTTCCTTTCTTACACATTGTATAACACTATATAAAACTTGTCAATGCTTTGTTAAAACTTCACTCTTAACACTCTTAATGCATTTATAATAGCAATTACAGAAACACCCACATCTGCAAACACAGCTTCCCACATAGTTGATAGTCCAAATGCGCTCAATATCAAAACAAGCACTTTTACGAAAATAGCAAACACTATATTTTCTTTAACAATTCTCATTGTTCTCTTTGACAGATGAATAGCATTTACAATTTTTGACGGTTCATCTGTCATAAGCACAACATCTGCTGCTTCTATCGCAGCGTCAGAGCCAAGTGCCCCCATTGCAATACCTATATCTGCTAAAGCCAAAACTGGTGCATCATTTATTCCATCACCAACAAATGTAAGTTTACCTTTTTCGCTTTTCTCTTTTAGTAAATTCTCTACTTTCTCTACTTTTCCATCTGGCAGTAATTCTGTATAAACCTTATCTAACCCTAATTCTTTTGCTACACTTTCACCTACATTTTTTCTGTCTCCTGTTAACATTACTGTTTGTTTAATTTCATTTTTCTTTAACTCTTTAATTGCTTTTATAGAATCCTTTTTTATCTTATCTGCTATTAATATATAACCTGCATATTTCCCCTCTATTGCTACATATAGAACTGTTCCTATTTCGTTACACTTTGTAAATTTGACTTGTTTTTCGTTCATTAATTTTTCATTTCCTACTAATACGTCTTGTTCTCCAATTCTTGCAACAATTCCAAGTCCTGATAATTCTTGTGTTTTTATAATTTGTTTCTCATCAATTTCTTTTCCATATGCTTTTTTTACTGATAAAGAAATTGGGTGATTTGAATAGTTCTCGCTATATGCTGTAATTTTTAGTAATTCTTCTTCTGTCATATCTATTGCATTAACCTTTTGTACTTCAAAAACTCCTTCAGTTAAAGTTCCAGTTTTATCAAAGATAATTATTTCGGTATTAGCTAATTGCTCTAAATAGTTACTTCCTTTTATCAAAATCCCCATTTTAGAAGCTCCACCAATTCCACCGAAGAAACTTAGTGGTATTGAAATGACTAATGCACATGGGCAAGATACTACTAAGAATGATAATGCTCTATATATCCACTCTGAAAATGCTGCATCTTTTATGATAAGTGGTGGGATGCTTGCAAGAATAAGTGCAATAATTACAACTATTGGTGTATAATATCTTGCAAATTTTGTAATAAAGTTTTCTGATTTTGATTTTTTACTGCTTGCATTTTCTACTAAATCTAATATTTTACTTACTGTTGATTCTCCATATTCTTTTGTTACTTCTATTTTTATTAAACCATTTAAATTTATTGAGCCACTTAATACCAATTCTCCTTCTGTTACTTCTCGTGGTAAACTTTCTCCTGTTAATGCTTTTGTATCTAGACTTGATTTTCCTTCTATTACATATCCGTCTAATGGAACTTTTTCTCCTGGTTTAATTACAATTGTTTCTCCAATTTTTACATCTTCTGGATTTACTTTTTGAATTTTTCCTTCTCTTTCTACATTTGCAAAATCTGGCCTAATATCCATTAATTTTGAAATTGATTTTCTTGATTTATCTACTGCGTAACTTTGGAACAATTCCCCTACTTGATAAAACAACATAACTGCTACTGCTTCTGGAAATTCTCCAATTCCAAATGCACCAATTGTTGCAACAGCCATTAAAAAGTTCTCGTCGAAGACTTTTCCTTTAGTAATATTCCTTATTGCTTTTCTTACAATTTCTAGCCCAACAATAATATAGGATATTATATATATTATATTATTTATTAATTCATTATTAAATTTTATTGTAACTGCAATAAAAAATAGTATAGCAGCTAATATAATCTTAATACCTTTTTTCTTTATTGGTACAGCCTCGTGAACTTCTTCTATTGTTACATCTGGTTCTTCTTTTTTTATAACTTTTTTCACTTCTATTATAATTTCTTCTTTTATATCTTCGTCATATTCAAGTTCCATTTTTTGTGCCATAAAGTTTATATTTGCACTTTTTATTCCGTCTAACTTCTGTATTGCTCTTTCTAGTTCATTAGCACAATTTGCACAATCTAATCCATTGATTTTAAATTTACTTTTCATATTTTTTCTTCTCCTATTTTTTGTGTTCTATATGTTCTACACCTATTTCAAATACTTTTTTCACGTGGTCATCATCTAACATATAGAAAACTTCTTTGCCTGATTTTCTACATTTAACAATTCCACTTCTTCTTAAAGTTCCTAATTGGTGTGAAATAGATGATTTGCTCATTCCTAAGACATTTGCAATATCACATACACACATTTCGTTTTTATCTAAAGCAAATAATATTTTTACTCTAGTGGTATCTCCAACAATTTTAAAAAACTCTGCTAATTTATTAAATGTGTCTTCTTCTAACATATTTTTTATAGTTTTATCAACTACATCTTGATGTATTACACTACAATCGCATATAAATTCGTTCCTAGACATTTGATTACCTCCTTATTTTTTTGCTCGTCATACAATAGTTGAGTGTCCATTCAACTTTATTTGTATTATATGTGAATACACACTCAACTGTCAATACTTTTTATGATTTTTTTCAAAAAATGTTACTGGTTAATAATTGTTGTCTATTTAGCCATACTGTCTCATCTTTTAAATTTACTTCTAATTTCCCCCCCTGATTTTCAAATAAAATAATCTCGTATACAAAAAATAGGAGTTAAATTAACCCCTATTTACAATTTCACTTTACACTTTAATCTACATTAACACCCTTTTCAATCAATCTTTTTCCAATAAAATAATAAACAACATTATAGAACATATAGATTGCAATAGCCGATATCATAATTATTTTAATCACATCAATATTTATAATCTCCATTGTATTTATCAAATTCATAATATCTTTATTAAACATACCTATCGAACCAATAAGACATAAAGATAAAACATTTGTAAACATATATAATCCAAATCCTGTTGCAATCGAATTAACCATTTTATTCTTATTAGCTTTATATCCAATTATAATTCCTACATATCCTACTAAAACCACAAAAACTATTTCTAGGAATAATATAAATGAAATTACTAATAACAGATTAATAACTGTTGTATCATAAGTGTTTGCAGCTAACTCTAAGCTTTGTTTTAAAAGTTCTATGTTTTCTTTAGAATAGTAGCATATAAATAAACATACTAATGCAACCACAACTGTTATGAAGATACAAATTATAGCTGCTAAAACTTTTGATAGATATATTTGTCTTTTTTCAATTGGTAATGTATGTGTTAGATAGCTTTCGTCTTTATAAATATTTATAACAAATCTTGCCCAAGATCTCATTATTCCATTTATCAAACTACTTGCAAGCATGCTTATAGTAAATCCAGCAGATATTTGTCCTAAAATTCCAAATAAAGCTGAGTTTTCTATACTAAAGCATATTTTTGTAATAATAGCAAATATGAATGATAAAGCATAAAAAACTATTACTACTTTATATATCCATTTTAAATCATATTTTAATAATTTTCCTAACATTTAAAAGACCTCCTAAATATTTCGTCTATACTTGCGTTCTCTTTTTTCCTTAATTCATCAGCAGATGATATTAGTTTAATTTCACCTTTGTCTATAAATATAACATCATCTAATATTCTTTCAATATCTGCAATTAAATGAGTTGATATAAGAACACTTGCACCTTCTTTAAAATTTGATAATATTGTATCTAATATATAATCTCTTGTTGCTGGGTCTACACCACCTAGTGGCTCATCTAAAATATACAGTTCCGCTTCTCTACTCATTACTAATATTAATTGTAGTTTTTCTTGCATACCTTTTGACATATGAGAGATTTTTTTATCAATTTCTAAGTCCAAGTCTTTTAAAAGTTTTTCTGCACGTTCTCTATTAAAGTTATCATAAAATTCTTCAAAATATTTTAAAACTTGCTTTACTGTCATACTTTTATCCAAATATGTTCTTTCTGGTAAATATGATATTACTTTTTTGGACTCAACCCCTGGCTTTTCTCCATTTACTAAAATTTCTCCACTTGTAGGTGTTAATAAATCATTTATTAGTTTTATTAAGGTTGATTTTCCCATTCCGTTTTTTCCTAATAACCCTATAATTCTTCCTTTTGGAATTGTTAAATTTATGTTTTTTAGAACTTCTTGATTGTCGAATTTTTTGTATAATTTTTTGCATTGTACTAATTCCATATTACTTTCCTCCTAGTTCTTGCAAGTAATTGATGGCTTCCTCAAAGTTAATTCCTATATCTTTCATACTGTTTAAATATGTGTTTACTTTTTCTTTGGCCAATTCTTTTTTTATTTTTTCAATTAATTCTTCGTTTTCTGTCACAAATTTTCCGTTTGTTCTTTCTGTATGAATTAACCCTTCGCTTTCTAATTCTACTAAGGCTTTTTGCATTGTGTTTGGATTTACTTTCATTGTAAGTGCTAGCTCTCTTACAGATAGTAATCTTTCTCCTTTTTGTAGTTTTCCTGAAACAATTTGGGTTCTTATTATTTCAACTAGTTGTATGTAAATTGGTCTTTCATTATCAAAAATATACTCCACTTTTTCTTTCCTTTCTATTATTGTATTACTTGCATAATACAATAATACTATTTTATTTTTTGATTGTCAATAAAAATTAACAATTTTTCTAAAATTCTAATTTTGGCTTTGTGTACAAAAAAAGTTCCCCTCAAATTGGAAACTTTTTTATAGTTACTTGTTACTTATAAACTATTTTTTAGTTTGTATTTTTCTAAAGCTTTTGCTACTTGGTCAGGGCAAGAAGTTCCTTTGTATCCACATTGGATATCTTTTAGTAAACTGATTATCTCTTCAATAGTTTTATTCTCTATTAACTTTGATACTCCCACTGTATTTCCAGGGCATCCGCCTACTATTTTTAGCTTTTTTACAACATCATTTTCAATATCAAATATCATTTCAACTGAGCAAACCCCTTCTGGTCTATATCTATATTCCATTTTATTTTTCCTCCTATTATTTAATAATATCTTTTACAATTTCTCCTGCAATTATTAATCCTGCAACAGACGGCACAAATGATATACTTCCTGGTACTTGTGCTTTCTTTGTTTCTGCTAAACATTCTACATTATTTGTTATTTTTATTGGTTCTTCTTTTGAATATAACACTTTCAAACTTTGTATATTTCTTTTTTTCAATTCTTTTCTCATGACTTTTGCTAATGGGCATACACTTGTCTTATAAATATCTGCAACTTCAAACCTTAATGGGTCTAGTTTATTTCCTGTTCCCATTGATGATATTACTGGAATTCCTAAGTTTTTACATTGCATAATAATTTCTATTTTTGCAGTAACTGTATCTACACAGTCTGCTACATATGTTAGGTCTTTTGTTACTATTTCAGTTTCTGAGTTTGGCATATAGAATTCTTGATATGTCTCCACTTGTGCATTTGGATTAATTTCTAGTATTCTTTCTTTCATTATGTCTACTTTGTTTTTTCCTATTGTTTTTGCTGTTGCTATTATTTGCCTATTTAAGTTTGTTATACTTATTTGGTCATTGTCTATTAATACAAAGTGCTCTACTCCTGCTCTTGCTAATCCTTCTGTTACAAATGAGCCTACTCCGCCTATTCCAAATATTGCTACTTTTGCTTTTTTTAGTTTATCTATTCCTTCTTTTCCTATTAGTAGTTCTGTTCTTGAGAATTGATTTAACATTTTGTTTTCTCCTTTTATTTTTCTCTATGTCATATTATTTTATTGATATTCTATAACATCCACCCATTTATTAAGCAGCTCTTTATCACAATTACCATCTGCAAGTTGAACAGCAGCAACAATTGGAATCCACCTTTGAATATTTGACTTTTCTATTCCACTCTTCTCAGAAAATAAATTCAAATATTTATCTGCCAAAGCTTCTTTTCCTTCTAAAGAGAATATTAAATACGTTCTAGCAGCATCAGCTGCACTATTCCCCATAGTTACATGTGCCCAGTCAATTACATATGACGTACCATCATCTTCTATAATAACATTACTTGGATTATAGTCACCGTGGCATAAACTTAAGTCGCTTCTCATTCCTTCTAGTCTTTGTAATAAATCATATTTAGTATTTTCATTTACCTCTGCTGAATTGATTTTTCTTCTATATTTTTCTTTCATTCTGTTTAGTAGAGGTACTTTATTTGATAATATTTCTAGCTGAACATCTATAAATTTGTTTAGATATTCGTCTTCTTTTTCTGGGTTTTCGTCCATTAATTTATCAAGTGGTTTTCCTTCAATGTGTTCTGATACTAATGCCCATCTATTATCTATTTTACTAATTTCTATCAATTTAGGCACATTCAACTCTGTTCCTTCTTCTACTCTTGCTTGATTTAGCGCTTCGTTTAAGATGCTTGCTTTTGAATAGTTTTCTACAAATAGTTTTATTGTTTTGTCATTATCTCTATATACAGTCTTTGTTTTTCTTTCTACTATTGGATTATCTAAATTTATATACATTATTGTTTACCTCCATAATATGCTTCTAAATACATTTCTTTAATTTCGCTCATAAGTGGTAATCTTGGGTTAGCACCAGTACATTGGTCATCAAAAGCTTGCTCTGTCATTTCATCTAGTTTTTCTAAGAAATATGTTTCGTCTACTCCATAGTCTCTTATTGTTTTTTTAATTCCTATTTTCTCTTTTAGTTCTTCTATTGCATTGATTAAATTTTCTAAGCTTTGTTCGTCTGTTTCTCCGCCAAATCCTAAACATCTTGAAACATATGCATATTTTTCCAATGTTTTTGGGTGATCATATTGTGGGAATGTTCCCATTTTTGTTGGTACTTCAGTGCTATTAAATCTTAATACAATATTTATCATTATTGCATTTGCTACACCATGTGGCAAGTGATGAAATGCTCCTAATTTGTGAGCCATTGAGTGACATACTCCTAAAAACGCGTTTGCAAAAGCCATTCCTGCCATTGTTGCTGCATTTGCCATTTTCTCTCTTGCTTCTGGGTCATTTGCTCCATTTTCATAAGCTCTTGGTAGATATTTGAATATATTTTTCAAACTTTCTATTGCTAATCCGTCTGTATATTCTGTTGACATCATTGACGCTAACGCTTCTAAATTGTGTGTTACAGCGTCTATTCCTGATGCTGATGTTAGTCCTTTTGGTGCCTCCATCATCATATTGCTATCTACTATTGCCATTTTAGGCATTAGTTCATAATCTGCTAACGGATATTTTGTACCTGTTTTTTCATCTGTTATTACCGCAAATGGTGTTACTTCTGAACCTGTTCCTGCTGATGTTGGTATTGCTATAAAGTAAGCTTTTTCACCCATTTTAGGGAATGTGTAAACTCTTTTTCTAATATCCATAAATCTCATTGCCATATCCATAAAGTCTACTTCTGGATGTTCATATAATACCCACATTATTTTTGCTGCGTCCATTGCAGAACCACCACCAACTGCAATAATACAATCTGGTTTGAAGTCATTCATAGCTCTAGCTCCTTGCTTAGCACTTGCAAGTGTAGGGTCTGGCTCAACATTTGAAAATGTTGTGTGCATAATTCCCATTTCATCTAATTTATCTGTTATTGGCTTTGTATAGCCATTTTCAAATAAAAATGTATCTGTTACTATAAATACTTTCTTTTTTCCTATTACGTTTTTTAATTCTTCTAAGGCTACTGGTAAGCAACCTCTTTTTATATATACCTTTTCAGGTGCTCTAAACCAAAGCATATTTTCTCTCCTTTCAGCTACTGTTTTTATATTTAATAGATGCTTTATTCCTACGTTTTCTGATACTGAGTTTCCACCCCATGAGCCACAACCAAGTGTTAATGATGGTGCTAATTTGAAATTGTATAAATCTCCAATTCCGCCATGTGATGAAGGTGTATTTATTAATACTCTACAAGTTTTCATTGCTTTATAGAATTTTTCTAATTTTTCTTGTTCTGTTATTGTATTTATATAAATTGATGAAGTATGTCCTAGTCCGCCATCTTCAACTAAATGTGCTGCTTTTTCTACTGCTTCATCAAAGTCCTTTGCTTTGTACATTGCTAAAACTGGAGACAATTTTTCGTGTGCAAATTCTTCTGATAGTTCAACACTTTCTACTTTACCTATCAATATTTTTGTTTCTTTTGGTACTTCTATTCCTGCCAAATTAGCTATTGTATGAGCTGTTTGTCCAACTATTCTTGCATTTAATGCTCCATTTATTATTATTGTTTTTCTAACTTTTTCTGTTTCTTCTGGGTCTAAAAAGTAACAGCCCCTTCTTTCAAATTCCGCTTTTACTTTGTCGTAAATTTTATCTAATACTATTACAGATTGCTCTGATGCACATATCATACCATTATCAAATGTTTTTGAATGTATTATAGAATTTACAGCCAAAAGTATATCTGCTGTTTCATCTATAATTGCAGGTGTATTTCCTGCTCCAACTCCTAGAGCTGGCTTTCCACTTGAATATGCTGATTTAACCATTCCAGGTCCACCTGTTGCAAGTATTGTATCTGCTGATTTCATTAATGTATTTGTAAATTCCAATGACGGAACATCTATCCAGCCAATTATTCCTTCTGGTGCTCCTGCCTTAACTGCTGCTTCTAATATTATTCTAGATGCTTCTATTGTTGATTTTTTTGCTCTTGGGTGTGGGCTTATGATTATTCCATTTCTTGTTTTTAGAGCTATTAGTGTTTTAAAAATTGCTGTTGATGTTGGATTTGTTGTTGGTATAACTGCTGCAATTAGTCCTATTGGCTCTGCTATTCTTTTAATTCCATATGCTTTGTCTTCTTCTATTACTCCACATGTTTTATCATCTTTATATTTGTTGTAAATATATTCTGCCGCATAGTGGTTTTTTATTATTTTATCTTCTACTAGTCCCATTCCTGTTTCTTCTACTGCCATTTTTGCAAGCGGTATTCTTGCTTGGTTTGCAGCCATTGCTGCTGCTAAAAAGATTTTGTCAACTTGTTCTTGTGTATAGCTAGCAAATTCCTTTTGAGCTTGTTTTACTCTTTCAATTAAACTTTCTAAATTTTCCATACTGTCAACTATCTTGTTTTCTTCACTCATCTTTGTCCTCCTTTAGACTTCTTTTAGTTAAATTATGTCCATTTTTTTCTTTTTGTAATCTTTCTGCTCCATATTATCATAACTTTTATTTTTTGTACATATAAAAACTGCAATATTTTAATTGCAGTTCTACATTATTTGTTATTTATTATTTTTTCTCTTTCCTGTTCAGTCAAATATCCATACTTAACCATTTTATCCATTACCTGTTTTTGTCTTTGTTTCGCAAGTCCTGGATTTTTAGTAGGAGCATATACTGACGGTGCATTTGGAATTCCCGCCAACAATATAGCTTCATAATCTGTCATCTCATTTAAACTTTTATTGAAATATCCCTTACACGCTTCTTTCACCGTTGTATATCCATCTCCATAATAGCTTGTATTTAAGTATATTTCTAAAATTTCATCTTTATCATAATTTTTCTCTATTTCAAAAGCCATAAACACTTCTGCTATTTTTCTTGTAAATTTCTTTTCTTGTGTAAAATATATATTTTTTGCTATTTGCTGTGTTATTGTGCTTCCACCTTCTACAAAATCCATTGCTCTTATGTCGTTAATTGCTGCTCTTCCTATTGCAATTATATCTATCCCTTTATGGTTATAAAATCGGTGGTCTTCTACTGATATTACTGCTTCTTTGTATATTTGTGGCACTTCTTCTATTTTAGTGTAGTTGTTTTTTTCTCTTATTTCTGCTACTTTTTCTTTTAACGGAACTTTCTCTATTGCTTCTTTATATATGTCATATCCATTTCCTACTACTAATAGTCCTATGCTTATTGATACTAATATTATTGTAAGAATTATCTTTTTTATTGTTTTCATTTTATCACCTTGGCTTTCTTTTAATTTAATTATAATTAAATTTAAAAATACTTGCCATCGATTTAGCTTACAATAGCTTACGAAATTGTAACACTTTTCATACTAGCTTTTTGTTATTTCTCTAAAAATTTTAAAATAGGACAAATGAGAAACATCCCAAATGTCCTAATTTTCTATTTCAAATAAATGCTTGGATCTACTTGAACTGAATCCTTTAATAATTCAAAATGAAGATGTGCCTCATCTCCACTCTCGAAAGAAGCAGTATTTCCAACTGTACCAATAGTTTGTCCTTTATCTACATTTTCACCTTCAACAACAAATTCAGCAGTTAAAAGATTAGAATAAACTGTTTGATATCCATTATCATGTTCAATTACAACTGTTAAACCATATCTAGGGTCATTTTTAATCGATTTAACTTTTCCTGCCTCTGCTGATTTTACAACTGTAGTCTTTTCTGCTTTGATGTCAATTCCTAAGTGTGTGACCCACTCTTCTAATGTATTAGAATAAACTAAGTTGTCTTTTGCAAATTCTTTAACTATCTCACCATCTACTGGCTTTGCAAAACTTAATTCTTTTATTTTTTCTTCCTTTTTAGGGGTTGATGTATTTGCCGAAGTATTGCTTTTAGTTACATTAGTATTTTCCTTAGTTGTATTAGAAGATGTATTTGTTGTTGTATTTGTTGTTGTGTTATTAGTAGTTGTATTGTTCATTGTGTTTGTTTCTTGTTTAGCTTCTTCTACACTTTTTCCTATTTCAGTACTTGCACTTTGAGTGTTGTCTGTTTCATTATTTTTTGAAAGATTTGCCATTTGTTCTAATGTCATAGTTCCTTCTTTTACATCATCACTTAAAGATTTGCTATATAAAAGTAGCCCTATTAAAATTGCTGCAAGTATTGCTACTGCTATGCAAGAATAAATAATAATTTTGTCACTAAGTGATTTTGTTTGACGGTTTGGTTTTCTTGAATTTCTTCTCATATAATCCTCCTTAAATACTTTGTTAATACAAGTATTTCCTTTTTTTAGAAGAATATACATTTATAACGAATTTATATCTTTAATTTCTACTCCAACATAAAAATGGTTTATAATATCATTACATGTACTTCCTTGTTTTGCCATTGCATCAGCACCAGTCTGGCTCATACCAACTCCATGACCATAGCCAACTACTGAAAATTTAATATTTCCATTTTCCTTTTCAATTTTAAAATTAGTAGACCTTAGCCCTAACAAAGTTCTTGTTTCAACACCTGAAATTTCGTGATTTCCAAACTTGACAGTTTTTACTCTTTTACTATCTGTATAATCTAATATTTTTATATCTTCATCACTTTCAAAATTTATTTGTATATCTTGATACTTAGTTTTCAATTTTTCTATTAGGTCATTTGGGCTTAAAACAACTTCTGAAGCATATTGAGTATATCCTTCTTCTCCTGCTGTTTCTACAACTTGTAAATATGGAAAATTTGAGCCACCCCAAACATTTACTGGCATTTCTGTTGCTCCACCACTATTTGCGTGAAAAAACGCATTTATTGGTTTATTTTCATATGTAACAATTTTTCCTTTTGTTTCATTTACACATTGCTCAATTTTAGCCCAATTGCTTTCCCTTGCATTTTCTTCCCACCTAGATAATCTAACATCTTTCGAAACCCACGCTTGGCAACAAGTGGAATCATCACATATGTCCGCATTTTCGTGTTTCGGATTTTGTGCTTTATATATTGTATATGTTCTAGCAACTATTGCTTGTGCTTTTAATGCTTCTAGTTCATATGTTGCTGGCATTTCTGCTGACACAACATTATACAAATATGTGTCAATTGGTATTTCTTCTATCTCTCCTGTTTTACTATGCAACAATTTTATTGTTCCGTATTTTGCATAATTATATTCTGTTTGTTGTGTATCATCTGTATTTTCTTCCTGCCTTGCTTCAGTATTTGTATTTTCTGCAACATTTGCATTTGCTGGCTTGTCTTTTTTTGTTAATAATACTGGCAAAATAAAACAGATAAATACGAATAAGAAAAAATATGTCAAAAATTTTTTCATTACAAATTCCCTTCTAAACAATTATAATTTAAACTTATACTGCTTGTTTTTTATCTCATACTTTGATTTTTATGAACTTAGTTTCATTTTCATTTGCTCTAAAACCCTTCGTTCAATTCTTGAAACTTGTACCTGCGAAACTCCTAATATTTTGGCTACCTGAGCTTGAGTTTTATCTTTAAAAAATCTTAGCATTATGACTTGCTGTTCATTTTGCTTTAATCCATTTATAAGTTCTTTTATTGCTATTTTATTTGTAATGATTTCTTCTTCGTTTTTATCTGTTGAAATTTTATCTATTAAATTAATTTGATTTCCATCTTTATTATTTATGTAAGTTGCACTTTCAATCGACTCTACTCCTTTTGAAACCTCTAGTGCAAGACTTATATCTTCTTTTGTAACTTTCAATTCTTCCTGTATTTCTTCAATTTTTATTTCTCTTCCATTCTTTATCAAATAACTCCTTTGTAATTCATTTATTTTCATTCCTAGTTCTTTTATACTTCTACTAACTTTAATAGGTCCATCATCTCTAATAAATCTTTTAATTTCACCTATCATATATGGAACAGCATATGTAGAAAGTTTTACCTCAAAATTAGTATCAAACCTTTTTATCGATTTTATAAAGCCTATACATCCAATTTGATATAAATCGTCTAATTCATAGCCTCTACCATTAAACCTTCTCACAATACTCCATATTAATCCGATTATTATATTTAATCAGCTTTTCCAATTCGTATTTATCACCTTGCTGGGCTTTTTTTATAGATTCCATATCGTTTTCGTACATAATTCCCCCACTTTTCCTTTAATCTTTTGTTTATGAATTTGTTACAGTTGTTGCCGTCATTTCAAAATCTTCTTCTGTATCCTGTTTAGGCTTAATCTTTTTGCTCATTGTAACTTTTGTGCCCAAACCAACAATAGACTGCACTTCAAGCTTGTCCATAAAACTCTCCATAATAGTAAAACCCATACCTGACCTTTCTAAATTAGGCTTAGTAGTATATAACGGCTCCTTAGCCGCATCAACATTTTCAATACCTTTACCTTTATCGGAAATCTCTATAAAAATTTCATTCTCCTTTAACTTAGCCACAATCTTTACAATCCCTTGACTTTTGTCATATCCGTGAACAATACAATTTGTAACAGCCTCTGACACCGCAGTTTTTATATCTGCCAACTCTTCTAGGCTTGGATCTAATTGCGAAGCAAATGCAGCCACTGTAATCCTTGCAAAAGCCTCATTTGCTGACTTGCTAACAAACTCTAACTTCATTTCATTTTTAAAATCTTCTTTCATATTTATCCTTTCCTTTTGGGTGTTTTTGGGGACAGACCTTAAAAACACCCTAAATTTTTGTTACTTTTTTATTTACTTTTTTCTCTCAGGGTGTTTTTAAGGACTGTCCCCAAAAACACCATTTTACACTTCTGCCAATGGTATTAGCTTTAGCACTCCACTCATCTCAAATATTCTCTTTATACTTTGACCTAAATTTTTGAGCTCTAATTTTGCTCCTATCATATTTGCAAATTTGTATCTTCCTATTATTAGTCCGATTCCGGCACTATCCATGAAAGTGACACTATCAAAATCAAATATAACTTTTCTAGGCATATATCTCTCCATTTCATAATCTGCTTTCCTCCTTATCTCTTGTACCTTATGGTCATCAATTTCTTCTGTTATTTTTAAAACTAGAAGCTTGTCTTCTTCATAAAATTTTGATTCCATTTTTATTTCCTCCTTAGTTTTTCTTATTATAATTCACTTTCCATTTTTTTCCAATAGCAAAATTGGAGAAGTTTTGTCGTTTATTGAGAAGTTTTCGACAAAAAAACCGATGTAATTGGGGACGGAGCAAAAAAACATCACTTTAAAAAATGATGTTTTTTTGCTCCGTCCCCAATTACATCGGTTTATTTTAAACTTTCAACTACTTTTTCTAGCATCATTGTATATTTCTCAAGCTTTGCTTTTTCTTCTTCAATCTTAGCCTGTGGTGCTTTATTTACAAAACCTGGGTTAGAAAGCATTTTTTCACATCTTGCAACTTCTGCTTCTAATTTTACCTTTTCTGCTTCTAATCTCTTCTTCTCTTCTTCTAAGTCAATTAATCCTTCCAATGGCATATACAATTCTATGCTGTCTTTTATTATATTGATTGCATTTTCGGCAAACTGTCCTTTTTCTTCAAGTATTGTTAGTTTTTCTCCAAATCCTAGTTTTAATAATATTTGTTCTAGCTCTTGTATTTCACTAGCATACTCAGTTGTTACAAATATTAATTCTGATTTTTTACTTGGATGTATATTTTTTGTGCTTCTTACATTTCTAATTTCTACTATGATGTCTTTTATTTTTTCAATTGTTTGCTCTTCTTTTTCAAATGTAAATTGTCTTTCTGTTGGCCATTCAGAAATCATTAATTCGTCGTCATCAGTATGAACTAAGTTCTCATAAATTTCTGATGTTACAAATGGCATAAATGGATGTAATAATTTTAATGACACTGATAATACATAATTTAGCACGCTACTTACAACCGCTTTTGTTTCTTCGCTTTCGCTGTATATTCTAGGTTTTACCATTTCTATGTACCAATCACAGAATTCGTTCCATACAAAATTATATATTTTATCTAAAGCTACACCTAAATCGTAATTTTCTAAGTTTCTAGTTATATCAACAACTAATTTATTTAGCTTATTTAATATCCATTTATCTTCAATTGCAAGCTCTGCCTTTTCAATTGCATTTAAAACTTCTTTTACTTTTTCTTTATCAGGTGTATTCATTATGATGAATTTAGCTGCATTCCATATTTTGTTTGCAAAGTTTGACGCTTGTTCTAATTTCTCTGGAATGTACCTTACATCATTTCCCATTGTTGTTCCTGAAAGTACTGAAAATCTTAAGCTATCAGCTCCATATTGGTCAATTATTTCTATTGGGTCTATTCCATTTCCTAATGTTTTTGACATTTTTCTTCCTTGGCTGTCACGTACCATTCCATGTATTAATATGTCTTTAAATGGTGCTATTCCTGTAAATTCTAGTCCTTGTGACATCATTCTTGATACCCAGAATGTTATTATGTCAAATCCTGTTACTAATACATTTGTTGGATAGAACATTTTGTAGTCTTCTGATTCTGTGTTTGGCCAACCTAATGTTGAAAATGGCCATAATGCTGAGCTGAACCATGTATCTAGCGTATCTTCATCTTGATGTAGTTTAGTACTTCCACATTTTTCGCATTTTTCTGGTTGTGCTTTTGCTACATTTATATGTCCACATTCTTCGCAATAATATGCTGGTATTTGATGTCCCCACCATAATTGTCTTGATATACACCAATCTTGAGTGTTATCTAGCCAATTAAAGTAATTTTTTTCATATTTTTTAGGAACAAATTTTGCTTCATCATTTCTGATACTATCTGCTGCTCTTTTTGCTAAGTCTTTCATTGAAACAAACCATTGCTCTGAAATTTTAGGTTCTATTGTATTTTTACATCTTTCACATTTTGCTACATTATGTATATGTTCTTCTTCTTTTATTAGCGCGCCTATTTCTTTTAGCTTGTTTACAATTTCTTTTCTAGCTTGTAATAAGTCCATTCCTTTATATTCTGGGACTAAATCACTCATTTTATTGTTTTCGTCAAATACTTCTATTATTTCTAAGTTATGTCTTAATCCAGCTTGATAGTCATTCATATCATGTGCTGGAGTAATTTTTACACAACCTGTTCCAAAGTCTTTGTCAACAAAATCGTCTGCAATTATTGGAATTTCTTTATTCATAATTGGTAAAATACAAGTTTTTCCAACTAAATCTTGGTATCTTTCATCCTCTGGATGAACTGCAACAGCTGTATCTCCAAGCATTGTTTCTGGTCTTGTTGTTGCTACTACTATGTACTTATCTGTATCTTTTATTTGATAACGAATATGCCATAAATGTCCTGCTTCTTCTTTGTATTCTACTTCTGCATCAGAAATTGAAGTTTTGCAACTTGGACAATAATTAATCATCCTTGTACCTTTGTAAATTAATCCTTTTTTATATAGACTAACAAATTGTTCTAAAACAGCTTCAGATAATCCTTCGTCTAAAGTAAATCTACGTCTATCCCAATCACAAGAACACCCTAATTTTTTTTGTTGTGTTTGGATAGTTCCTCCATATAATTCTGTCCAATCCCAAGCTTCCTTTAAGAAACCTTCTCTACCTAACTCTTGTTTAGTTTTTCCTTCATTTCTTAGTTTCTCAACAACTTTCATCTCTGTTGATATCGCTGCATGGTCTGAACCTGGAAGCCATAATGTATTATACCCTTGCATTCTTTTGAAACGAATTAGAATATCTTGTATTGTATCATCTAAAGCGTGCCCCATATGTAACTTACCTGTTACATTTGGTGGTGGCATCATTATACAATAACTTTCTTTGCTTTTATCCATACTTGGCTTGAAGTATCCATTTTTCTCCCATTTTTCGTATAGGCTATCTTCAAATTCTTTTGGATTATACTTTTCTTTTAACATAATCATTTCTCCTTAATACAATCTATCTTTCTTGATAATCAGCTGGAATTTCAAATAGTTTGCTATCTACTTTGTCTGAAACCTCAACTTTTAATAATTCTTCATTTTCACCTACAATAGTTTTTATATATACTAATTTATCTCCTGAAAAATAAAATCTAGTTTTCACATCTTCGCTTGATGCTAATTGTGTTGAAGACATCATTGTAAAGCCTGTTGATTGATTATATTCCATATATTGATATTTCTTGTTGTTTACGTTTTCTTTTCCGGTTGTAAACTCTACCCCAGCAAGATTACCTAGTATTTTCTCAACTTTGTTCAAATCTGTTTGGTTGTTGTTATAAGTATAATACTCTTTACTTTCGTCTCTAATCAAATATGAATTTCCATCTTTAATTATATACTTGGAAACTTTTCCATCATATAAGCCTTCTATATATGCCGCATTGTCTCCTTTTGCATAAATTTCTTTATTTTTGTCATCTAATGTAGTTGTAAAACTGTAAGTTGCTTTGGCTTTTAAATTTTCATATAAATCGCTTATTTTATTTGTTTGTTGATCATCACCATTATTGTCATTTTTGTTGCCAAATGCAAAGAAGCAAACTATTCCTACAATTATTGCCACAATAGCAATTGTTATTAATGAAATTATTATTACTTTTTTCTTTTCCATCTTTTTATTATCCTTTCTTCTTAGGTGTTTAATCTCCTAAGTTTATTCCTATGTTTCTTGCTGTTTTTATCAAGTCGTCATCCATTTTTATTTTTCTCAAGTTACTTTCTTCTGTGTTTCCTGATGCTGCTCCTATTTTTGTGTTGTTTCCGACTACATCATCTAATGTTGCATAGTCTAGTTTTCCATTTCTCATAACTGCTAATGTTCCAAATTTTCCTTCCAGTGCTAGTTCCATTGCTTTTGTTCCATATTTTGTTGATAATACTCTATCAAATGCTGTTGGTGTTCCACCTCTTTGCATATATCCTAGTGTTGTGTTTCTTGCTTCTAGTCCTGTTAGTTGTTGTAGTTGCTTTGCTACTACCTCTCCAATTCCACCAAGTTTTGTGTTGTCCACTCCTGCTCCATTGTCTCTTGTATTCATTACTGTAAGGTCTCCACCTATTGGTGTTGCTCCTTCTGCTACTACTACTACACTAAAGCTTTTTCCTCTTTTTCTTCTATTTTCAATTTTTGTTGCTACTCTGTTTATGTCATATGGTATTTCTGGTATTAGTGCTACGTCTGCTCCTCCTGCAATTGCTGCTTCTAGGGCTATCCAACCAGCATATCTTCCCATTACTTCTAGTACCATTATTCTGTGATGTGTTGCTCCTGTTGTGTGTAGTCTGTCTAGTGCTTCCATTGCAACTGATACCGCTGTATTATATCCAAATGTAATGTCTGTACATGCCACGTCATTATCGATTGTTTTTGGTACTCCTATTACATTTACTCCTTTTGTTGAGAAGTCTCTTGCTGATTTTTGTGTTCCATCTCCACCTAATGTGAATATGCAGTCAAATCCAAATTCTTTTATGTTTGCTATTGCTTGGTCTGATACGTCTTTGAATTCTACACTTCCGTCTTCATTTACAACTTTGTAGTTGAATAAGTTTGCATTTGTTGATGAGCCTATTATTGAACCACCTTGTGGTAATATTCCTATTGCGTTTCCGTCAGCCGCTGTGCTTAGTCTTTCAAAGTCTTTTTTTAGTAGACCATTATAACCATCTATTATCCCATAACATTCTACATCATGATTTTCCGCCGTTTTTACAATTGCTCTTATAACTGCGTTAAATCCTGATACGTCTCCACCGTTTGCTAATATTCCTACTTTTTTAATCAATTCCTTTTCCCCCTTGTACATTTTTCTATATTATATCACTGTTTTTATTATATAGCAAAATCAAATTTGCTATACAATAAAAACAATTATTATCTACACAACTTCTACATCAATATTTAATTTTTCTCCATTGATATTTGTTTCTACGTAGTCTTTTCTATCTGCACCATAAACTACTTCTACTGCTAATGTGTCGTGTTTGATTACTTCTTCGTTTTGTTTTACAACTTTTTCTAGCATTTCGTTTCCTGCTACATATAGTTTTATGTTGTCTAATACTTCAAATTCTTTGTCTTTTCTCATATTTTGAACTTTTGAAAGTATTTCTCTTACATATCCTTCTTCTTTTAATTCAGGAGTTATGTTTGTATCTAATACAACACCAATTTCTCCTTCTCCACTAAATGCAAATCCTTCTTTTCCTTGCATTGTTATTAGTAAATTTTCTGCATTTAATTCAATTTGAGTATCATCTATTTCAATATATTCTACTCCACCATTTTTTACAGTATTTGCTAAATCCATTTGATTTTTGTTAGCAATTTCTTGTCTTATTTTTGGAATTAGTTTTCCATATTCTTTTCCAAGTACTGGCAAGTTTGGCTTAATTTCAAAGTTTACGTATTCTGACATTTCTGCACCTAGTTTGATTGATTTCACGTTTAGTTCTTCTTTTACTATATCTGAATAGTATTCTGGCAATGTATCTACTGAAATTAGCATTTCTGATAATGGTTGTCTATTTTTGATATTTGCAGAATTTCTTGCACTTCTTCCTAGTTTTACTATTTTATATGCCAAGTCCATTTCTTTTTCAAGCTCTGGATTTATAGCTTCTTTTTCCACTTCTGGCCATAAGCATAAGTGTACACTTTCTGGTGCATTTTTGTCTAATCCAACTACTAGATTTTGATAAATTTCTTCTGTTACAAATGGTACAAATGGTGCTGCTATTTTTACTAATGTTGTTAGCACTTTGTATAATGTTACATATGCTCCTATTTTTTCGTCATTTAATTCTTGAGCCCAAAATCTTTCTCTATTTCTACGTACATACCAATTTGAAAGTTCATCTGTAAAGTCTTCAATTGCTAGCGCTGCTGATATGATATCATATTCTTCTAGTTTTTTATCAACTTCTTCAACTAATGTGTTTAACTTAGAAATTATCCACTTATCCATAACATTTGTAAGTTTGAAGTCGCTGTAATTTAATGGATTAAATTTGTCTATTTCTGCATATAGAACGTAGAATGAATATACATTCCATAATGTAGATATAAATCCTCTTTGTGTTTCTTGCACATTGTTTATACCAAGTCTTGTTGGAAGCCATGGTGCTGAGCAAGTATAGAAATGCCATCTTGTTGCATCTGCTCCTATTGTATCTAATAATGTCATTGGGTCTACACCATTTTTCTTTGATTTAGACATTTTTTGTCCTTTTTCATCTAGTACGTGTCCTAAAACTATACAGTTTTCAAATGGAGTTCTTCCAAATAATGCTGTTCCTATTGCTGTTAGTGTATAGAACCATCCTCTTGTTTGGTCAATTGCTTCTGATATAAATCCTGCTGGGAAGTTTTTATCAAACATTTCTTTATTTTCAAATGGGTAGTGCCATTGTGCAAAAGGCATTGAACCAGAATCAAACCAGCAATCTATAACTTCTTTTGCTCTGTGCATTTCTTTACCACATTTTGAACATTTTAAATGTACATTGTCTATATATGGTTTATGTAATTCTATATCATCTGGACATTCAATTGCTTTTTCTTTTAGTTCTTCAATTGAACCAATACATTCTTTATGTCCACATTCTTCATCTTCACAAATCCACACTGGAAGTGGTGTTCCCCAATATCTATCTCTTGAAATTCCCCAGTCAATTACATTTTCTAAGAATTTTCCAAATCTTCCTGTTCTTATTGTATCTGGATACCAGTTTACTTTATTGTTGTTTGCAACTAATTCATCTCTTAGTTTGCTCATTGCAACAAACCAACTTTCCTTTGGATAGTAAAGTAGTGGTGTGTCACATCTCCAACAATGTTGATATGCGTGTAGATGTTTTTCTTTGCTAAATAATTTGTTTTCTTCTTTTAACCATTTGCAAATATCTTCGTTGCAATCTCTTACAAATCTTCCTGCCCAAGGTTCTACTTCTTTTACAAAATTTCCAGATTTATCAACTAAGTTGATAAATGTAATTCCATTTAATTTCGCAACTAAGCTATCATCTTCACCATAAGCTGGTGCAATATGAACAATACCTGTACCATCTGTTAATGTTACGTAATCTCCGTGAATTACTTCAAATGCTTTTCCTTCAACTTCTCCAAATGGCATTAATCTTTCATATTTTGTACCTAATAACTCTTCACCTTTGAATGTTTTTACTATTTCATATGGTGTTTCTTTTAGAACTGTATCAATTAAATCTTTTGCTAATATATAGTTTTCATATACTGGTTCATCATCTGTTCCAATATTTGCTTTAATTTCTGCATATTCATAAGCTTTATTTACACAAAGTGCTAAGTTTGAAGGCAATGTCCAAGGTGTTGTTGTCCAAGCTAGAATATATTTATCTTCATCTACAACTTTGAATTTTGCAATACAAGTTAAATCTTTTACATCTTTATAACCTTGTGCAACTTCGTGTGAAGATAGCGCTGTTCCACATCTAGGACAATATGGCATAACTTTGTGACCTTCATATAATAGTCCTTTTTCCCACATTTGTTTTAAAGCCCACCATACAGACTCAATATAGTCATTGTGATATGTAACATATGGATTTTCCATATCAACCCAATATCCAACTTTTTCTGTCATTTCTTCCCATTTGTGAACATATGTAAAAACACTTTCCTTACATTGTTTAACAAAATCTTCTACACCATATTCTTCAATTTGTTCTTTTCCAGAAATACCTAATTTCTTCTCAATCTCAAGCTCAACAGGAAGACCGTGTGTATCCCATCCAGCTTTACGAATAACTTGATATCCTTTCATAACTTTATATCTAGGAATAATATCCTTCATAACTCTTGTTTCAATATGACCAACGTGTGGCATTCCATTTGCTGTTGGAGGCCCATCATAAAATGTAAAATATCTTTTACCCTCATTCATAGCAAAATTCTTTTTAATTATGTCTTTCTCTTTCCATTGTTTCGCAACTTCTCTTTCAATTCCCACAAAACCTTCTTGTGGCAGTTCTACTTTTTTGTACATAAAAATTCCTCCTTTTAAAATCAAAAAATCTTTTCATCCTATTGTTTTAGGACGAAAAGATTCTATTTTCCGCGGTACCACCTAAGTTAGTAAATTTGTTCTATTTACTCTCTTTGTTATCTTTAACGCAGATTTACGGCTAATTTACTGTTATTTCGATTTAGCAACGAACTAAGGTGATAACAAATAATTTTTACCTGCCAAATTTCCACCAGCCTTTGGCTCTCTGTTGGTTATTGTATTATTTGTGTTGTCCTCGTTATTGTTTTTTCAATATTGCTTTATATTATATCACTTTTTTTACATTTTGCAAGGACTTTTTGAACTTTTCTCCAACTTTTTGATGTTTTTGGGGACGGAGCAAAAAAACATCGATTTTTTAAAAGCTGTGTCTCAAACTGGACAAAATTGTCCAAAAGGAAACGTCCCCAAATGTCCCTTATTCTGTCCTTAGTGCTTCAACTGGGTCTTTTTTGCTAGCCATTTTAGAAGGAACTAGCCCTGCAATTATAGTAAGGAACATACTAATTAGAACTAGAACAATCCCAGCAACTGGTGGAACCATAGTTTTAACAGCAACATCTGTTATTGCATAAATCGCGCTATTTATTGGTATTGTAAGTAGCATTGTTATTCCAATTCCTAACAATCCAGATATAAATCCTATTATAAATGTCTCTGCATTAAATACTCTTGATATATCTTTTTTAGATGCTCCTATTGCTCTTAAAATTCCTATTTCCTTAGTTCTTTCTAATACTGATATATATGTTATAATTCCAATCATAATAGATGATACAATAAGTGATATTGCAACAAACGCAATTAATACATAACTGATTATATCTATGATTTGACTTACTGATTTCATCATAATACCTACTAAATCAGTATAATTTATTACGTTTTCTTCTTTCCCATCATCTCTTTGCTTTTGGTTATACTCTTCAATTGCTGTTGATATTTTTTCTTTTGCTTCAAAGTTTTTTGGATATATACTAATTGATGTTGGTTTATCTAGGTCTATTGCTCCTAATTTTTGTAAATTCTTTTCATAGCTTGCATTTTTATTTTCTGTATACGCTTGCATCATTTGAGCTATCTGTTCACTACTTAGCCTACTCATTGCCATTTTTTGTTCATTTGATAGTGAGTTATAGTCAAAGTTTGCTGATGCCTCTTCTTCTGTTAGGAATTTTAATCCTGAAAATACATTAGTCTCTTGATTTTCTTTTTGTTCTTTTACTATTTCAGAATTATTTGACTTGTTGATAACATATTCCTCTAATTCCTTTATATATCCTATTCCACCTGCCATTGACGCTGCAACTGTTTGTTCATTTTGTCTTATAATTCCTACAACTTTGATTTCTTCCGCTTCACCTATTTTGTTTTTCATATAAGTTTCATCATTACTCTTATCTAACCATACACCATTTTCTTTTTGATAACAATCAGAATTTAGAATTAGTTTAAATGATAAATCCAATAATTCTTCATAAGTATAGCTCGTTTGTTCTTCTTCTGAAATTGTTTCTCCTTTTTGGACTGCATTCCATTTTTTCTCTAACTCTTTTTGGTCTTTTAGACCCAATGCATATAAAGTATAATCGCTTATTTCATTATCCTCAGTAGCAATCAAGACCACTTCATTATAATTTTTAGGCCAACTTCCTGCTAATAAATCATATTGTGAATGTAGTAAAGTTTCATTATCTAGCATTTTTGTCCATACATCTGTATTACTTGCCATTTGCATTGTAGAATTTCCAGACATCATTGAATACATTGAAGAATTATTCCTTGCTTCTAGCATTTCTCCCATTCCAAGTGCATTCATAACTGTGCTTGGATTAACTCTAACAATGCCATTTTCTGTATCTTCTTTATATAAATTTATATTCAAATTGTAATTATATTGAATTGCATTGCTATTCTCTGTTATTCCATTATTTCCTTGTTTTAAGTAACTTCTTAATTCTGTTAAATTGTTATTCTCTACCTTATTTGACAAAGTTGTAATCATCTCTCCCATTATGTCAGAAGAATAGATTTTCCCCTCTTCATAATTTGATGTATCACTGTTTGTTTGCCCCATCATAGCTTCCATCATGCTTGACATATCTATTGTTGATTCTTCTATACTTATTGGATATGATGATAATGTGTCTTCTTCAACTTTATCAATATAATTTTGTACACCTGTTGATATTGCTAGTATTAAAGCTATTCCTATAATTCCAATTGACCCCGCAAATGATGTTAATAATGTTCTTCCTTTTTTAGTCATTAAATTATTTAAACTTAATCTTAACGCTGTAAAGAATTTCATTGATGTAAATTTTACTTTTTCTTTATTCTCTTCCTTTTTTTCTGTTTCGTATGGATTAGAGTCATCTGTTATTTTTCCGTCTAATATTTTTATAATTCTGCTAGAATATTTCTCTGCTAAATCTGGATTATGTGTTACCATTATAATTAGTTTATCTTTAGAAATTTTCTTCAAAATCTCCATTACCTGTACACTTGTCTTTGTATCCAATGCACCAGTTGGCTCATCTGCCAAAATAATATCAGGATTGTTCACCAAAGCTCTTGCTATTGCCACCCTTTGCATTTGTCCCCCTGACAATTGATTTGGCTTTTTATTAATTTGCTCTTTTAATCCTACATCTTCTAAAGCTTTTATAGCCCTTGCTCTTCTATCTTTTTTTGATACTCCTGAAATTGTTAGCGCTAACTCTACATTTGATAGTATTGTTTGATGTGGTATTAGGTTGTAACTTTGGAATACAAAACCGATGCTGTGATTTCTGTATGTATCCCAGTCTCTATCTTTAAAATCCTTTGTCGACTTACCATTAATTATTAAATCTCCACTTGTATATCTATCTAACCCACCTATTATATTTAATAGTGTTGTCTTTCCACATCCGCTTTGTCCTAATATAGACACAAACTCAGATTCCCTAAATTGTATGTCTATGCCTTTTAAAGCTTCTACTTTCTCATCTCCACTTATGTATGTTTTTGTTATGCTTTTTAGTTTTAACATTATCTTTCCTCCTTTAATATTGCCATTAGGACTGTCCTTTTTGGCAAAAAATTGCCAATGGGGACACTCCTTTAATCTCTACGTTCTAAGGCTTTATCTAACATATCACGTATTCCGCCTCTAAATCCTATATATACGTTCTTATTCCCATTTAATTCATTGCATTTTAAAATTGTGTATTCTGGATATAAATATTCTATGCTTCCACCGTCGTCATATTCCCTTGTCTCACATGTTCCATTTGCTTTATCTTTTTTAGCTTGCTCTAATATGTCTTCTACGTTTATAACGTTTTGCTCTAATGCATTTTTTAGTTCATATACCATATCTTGCTCTATTGTGATTGTTACATTTCCACCAAAGGTATATATTCCTTCTGCCATTTCTTCTATTCCTTGGTCTTTCCTTTGACTATAATTTATCTCAAATTCTTTATCGTGTTCGTTGTCGATATTTTGATTATTTTCTGGTATGTTGTTTTGGATTGTTTCTGCCTGCTTTTGCCCTTTTATTTTGATTTGGTTAGTATAGATTACTATTCCTGTGATTAGCGCTAATATGATTATTGCTATTATTAATATTTTGTGTTGTTTTTTCATTTTTTATTTTCTCCTTTTTTCTTATTTATATCACATATCTAATAAAAAGAATAGCTTTTTGTTGCTATTCTTTGTAAATTTTTCGTAATTTTTTTGGTACCGGTGGTGGGACTCGAACCCACATGGTTTCCCGCACGATTTTGAGTCGTGTGCGTCTACCAATTCCGCCACACCGGCAAATATGATGTGTACCAATACATATTAGCACACATTTATAAAAAAGTCCACAATTTTTTAAAAATTTTAAGCATCAAACTCAAAAACGTTAACTGTTTTTACACTTACATCAGAAAAATCATCTTTTTCATCTTCAAAATCAAGAATCCTAAAAGTAGACTTGCTACTTAAGCTCAAATTCAATTTCGAAGTATCTACCAAAATCTTTGTGGAGATATCTTGGCCAACTGGCAATGTTTTGTTTTGGTTGTCATAGAAAATACAGTTTGTAAAGCTTATAGCATTTGAGCCTTGTGGCAAATTAACTTTATAAAAGTTTATTTTTTTGCTGTTCTTTTTTACTGCTTCTTGCATTTCTTCTTCTGGATTTATGTTGAATACGTTTATTTGTCTATCATCTAATTTGTCGTCTAAGACCGCTTTATATACTGGTATTTCTTCAGTGGTGTTGACTTTGCTTACTGCTTCTTTTATGCTAGATATTATTTTTTCTAGTGTCATTTTAAAGCCTATTTGATTTGTATTTTTATTTATTTCTAATATATTAAATCTGTCTTTTGGTAATTCTCTATGTTTTTTATTTTTTATTTTTGATATTTTTGTGCTGTCTTGGAAAGTTCCGCCAAATATGTCAAATTCTTCGTCTGTAAGCGTTTTTTCTTGAATTGCTTCTTTCTTCCATTCTTTTAACTTATTTTCTATATCTTTTGGTAGGAATTCATTTATTTTGATTTTATTTAACAGGTCTAAAATATTTGTTGATGTTATAAATACACTGTCTGTTTCGTCTTTGTTTAGTACTGTTCTTTGTAATTCGTCCATATTCTTGCCGAATTTTTCTAGGTCTTCTTGATAGTCAAATGTTTTTGTTATTTTCTTTGTTATATTTAACTCTTCTGCTTCTCCTTCTGGTAATGATGCCATTTCGTCTTTGTTACTATATTTCCAAAATTCAAATATGCTTTTTTTATGACTGTCTATTTCTTGTATAAAAGCTGCTGCATTTTCAATTTTCTTTTGCATATTTTTATGTTTTAATTTTAGACTGTTGATGTCCATAACTAAGTTTTTTAGTTCATGTTCTTTTGCCTCTATGCTTTTATATAGTTCTATTAGTTCTTCAATTGTATATTTTGATTTTCTTCTTTTCTTTGTTGGTATGGCTAAGTTTGCTTCGACTTCTTCTATCTCTTCTGCTATTTCTTCTTTGTGTTGTTGCTCTTTTTTGCTTTTATTCTTTTTTCCACTATATTTAAAATAATATTTAAATCTACCAAAAAAAGTCTTTTTACACTCCAAAAATGTTGATATTTGCTTTTCTTTTGCTAAATATTCATATTCTTGTGCTGCAATTTCTATTTTCAATTGCTTTAATTTTTCTTTACTTGTCTCTATTAAATCTTCTGTTTGCTTTTGTCTTTCTTCGCCATTGCGATATTGTTCTTTTAGCCACTCTGCTATATCTACATATTCTATTTTATTGTCTTCTAAATAAAATTCGATTTCGCCATTTTTAGATATATTTGTTCTAAAAGTAAAGTATGATGCCAATTCTGTTTGCAATATAAACATTGCTTTTAGTAGTTTATAAAATTTAACTGCTTCTTCTTGATTTTTCAATGTTATTTTGTATTGACTTTTTACTTTTTGATATATCTCTGTTTCTCCTACTATTTGTATAGTTAAATTGTCATTTTTATCATATACTTCATATACTAATGGCCAATTTTTTGTAAATAACCATAAGTAGTTCTCTAAATCTTCAAGCTCTGATTTTTTTAAATATGTATTACTACATTCTACATTTTTGATTGGTACAAATATTTTTGCTGCTCTCTTTTTTTCTAGTTGTTTTTTTAATAAAAAGAAAAATGCTGAACAGTTTGTATCTTCTGTTGATACTATCATAAAATACTTGTCTGTATTTTCAGAATAGTAAATTTGCCATAAATAGTTGCTTTCATATTTTACTTTAAATGGTATTTTTTTGTTTAAGTTTTCTTGCTCTTTTTCTATTTTTTCTACTTCTTCTATGCTAAATTCATTTAGCATTTTTAAAAAGGTTGTGTATTTAATAATGTTTTCTTCTGTTTTATTATCTAGATAATCTGCTAGCGGACTTGATTTTTTATATTTTTCTTCTATATCGTCTAATCTATTTGTTGGTGATAATAATATTTGTATATCTTTAATTGGTATATATCTATATTGTCTATGTTGATTTTGTCTATAAGTTTTAGATATTCTGTATTCTAAATCTTCATCTTTTTTAAGAATTTTTGGTATTTTATCTAAATCTAGCCCTAAATACTCCAGTTTATCTTGTATTGCGTTACTTATATTACTCTTTTCCCTTGGCAAGTTTCCTACTCCCTCCTATTTGATTATATCGTAAAAATTTTTAAATTCATATCCTTGTTCTCTTAAATATGAAATTATGTAAGGCAATGCTTCTGCTGTTATGCTTTTTGCAGGAGCATCATGCATTAATATGATTACACTTTGTTTATTTCCTACTGTTTCTTTTAATCTATCTAATTCAAATTCTATTGAAAGATCATTTGTCTCCGAATCACCACTTAGGGCATTCCAATCGACAGATAAAATTTCGTTTTGCTCTAATATTTCTTCTGCTTGCTTTTTTATTTCTGCATATTTTCCACCCACAATTCCTCCTGGAAATCTAAATAAATGTGCATTATATTCTGGAACTTGAATTGCATTTCTTATTATTTCCATACTTTGATTATATTCATTCAAAACCGCTTCTGGTGAAGAATATATCTGTGAGTATATATGCGAATATCCATGACTTGCTATAAAATGTCCTTTTTCATATATTGTTTTTGTCATTTCTGGCATTTGTTCCACTCTAGAGCCTAGTACAAAAAATGTTGCTTTTATATTCTCTTGTTCTAATATTTCTAATATCTTAGGTGTAACTATTGATGGTCCATCGTCAAATGTCAAAAATGCTCTTTTAGTTTCTGATTTATATATATTAGAAATATTCTGTTTTCCTTCTTCAGTTAATTTAGGTATTTTTTCTTGTCTTTTTCTTTCAGCTTCTTCTGCAATTTTTGCTTGTTTTTCCTGTTCTTGCAGTTCTAAAGCTTTTAGTTCTGCTTCATAACCGTTTAAATGTTCTATATTGATTAATAGTTTTTATTATATAGTGCATAGTTATTAACGCACATACTATTGCTATTATTATTAATATTATAAAAAAAATCTTTTTTAAATTTATTTTACCTTTAGTCTCGATTTTATAAATATTTACAGGATATTTACTATCATTTACCATATTTTTACATCCCTTTTTACTTCGTTTTGGGACATTTGGGGACGTTCCCGTTTGTCCCATTTGCCCCTTATTTTTTCATTGCTTCTTTTAAAAATTCTATTTCTTCTACATTTAGTCTCATAAATATTGGTTCGCCTTTTTCTATAACTTTTGCGTTTTCGATTTTGTTGTATGATTGTAAACTTTCCCAAGTTTTTAGATTTTCATCTTGTATTCCTATTTGTCTAAATATGTTTTCTGATGTATGTTCCATAAATGGTTTTATTAGAATTGCAATCTTTCTTAAGTTTTCAATTAGGTGATACATTGATGATTCTAATTTTTCTTTTTGTTCTTTGTCTTTGGCTAATTGCCATGGCATTGTTTCATCTATATATTTATTTGTTCTTGAAACTATTGACCATATTTCTTGCAAAGCATTTGATATTTCATATTCTTTCATTTTATCTTCAAATTTACTAATCTGCTCTAATGTAAATTCTTCAAATTCTTTGTCTACATCATTTGGTGTTCCATTATATTTTGGAACAATTCCACCAAAGTATTTGTTTACCATTGATACTGTTCTATTTAATAAATTGCTTAAGTCATTGCATAAATCACAATTATATTTTTCTACAAATTCTTCTGGTGTAAATAATCCGTCTTGTGCTACTGGTACAACTTTCAATATAAAATATTTTGTTGCATCTAGTCCATATCTGTCTATTAGTGTTTCTGGATATATTACATTTCCTTTTGATTTTGACATTTTACCGTCTTTCATCATTATCCAGTTGTGTACTAATATTGTTTTTGGAAGTGGTAAGTCTAATGCCATTAAGAATATTGGCCAATATATTAAATGAAATCTTGCTATATCTTTTCCAACTACTTGTAAGTCTGCTGGCCAGTATTTTTTAAATAATGTATCATCTTCTGATAAATACCCTAATGCTGTTAAATAGTTTGTTAATGCATCTACCCATACATAAATTACGTGTTTTGGGTCTTTTAATACTTTTATTCCCCAGTCAAATGATGTTCTTGTAACACATAAGTCTTCTAATCCTGGTTTTATAAAGTTGTTTATCATTTCGTTTTTTCTATATGCTGGTTTTATAAAGTCTGGGTGTTCTTCATAATATTTTAAAAGTCTATCTGCATATTTTTTCATATTGAAGAAGTATGATTCTTCTTTCATTAGTTTTACTTCTCTTCCACAGTCTGGACATTTTCCGTCTACTAATTGTGTTTCTGTAAAAAATGTTTCACAAGGTACACAGTACCAACCTTCATATTCTCCTTTGTAGATGTCTCCTTGCTCCATAAAACGGTCAAATATTTTTTGTACGATTTTCGTGTGTCTTTCTTCTGTTGTTTGAATATAGTCATCATATTCTATTTCCATTTTTGCCCATAGTTTTTTTGCTTCCTTTGCTATTTCGTCTACATATTCTTTTGGTGTTTTTCCTGCTTGTTCTGCTTTTTCTTGTATTTTTTGTCCGTGTTCGTCTGAACCTGTTAACATATATGTGTCTTTGCCTTTTAATTTATTGTATTTTTTTATGCTGTCTGTTACAACTTCTGTATATGCTGTTCCTATATGATATTTACCACTTGGGTAGTATATTGGTGTTGTTATATAAAATTTATTACTCATCTGCTTTTCATCTCCTTTTTTCATACAGATATATTACCACTTTTTTAGCAAAATATCAAGAAAAAGAAACCATTTTATGTTAGTTTCTTTTTTCTTTATTATTATTCATCTTTTGCAGTGTTTATTTTGAATAATTTAAATATTTCAACTATTACTAGTGGTGCTAAAATTAAACCTACCAACTCTAAGATATTTTGTGTTGGCAATACTGGTATGCTGAATATTGTTCTTAATCCTGGTATTGCTAGAATTACAAACATTAAAGCTGCTGATGCTACCACTGCCCAGATTAATTTTGTATTATTAAATACTTTTGTTTTAAATATTGATTTTTTATTATTTCTTATATTAAATACATGTACTAATTCTGATAATGCCAATGTTACAAATGCCATTGTTTGACCTACTTCTATTTTAGATTGGTCTAGTGTTAATCCGTCTAATGGAGTTGTTGTTGTTCCTAATCCTATTACAAATGCTGCAAGTGTTAAAAGACCTATCATCGCACCTTGATATATCACCCTCCAAGTCATTCCTTTTGTAAATACTCCTTGGTTTGGTTTTGCTGGTTTTCTTCGCATTATATCACTATTTGCTGGGTCAAATGCTAGTGCTAGTGCTGGAAGAGAGTCTGTTACTAAGTTTATCCATAATATATGAATTGGCAATAATATTTCTAAATGTGTTATGTCTGTTATTCCAAACCATTTTGCAAACACTGGTGTTAGTAATGTTGCTAAAAATAATACTACTATTTCTCCAACATTGCTAGATAGTAAGAATTGAATTACTTTTAAGATATTATCATATATTCTTCTTCCTTCTTCTACTGCTGATACGATTGTTGCAAAATTATCATCTGTTAAAATTACATCTGCTGCCTCTTTGGCAACATCAGTTCCAACTATTCCCATAGCACATCCTATATCTGCTGTTTTTAAAGCTGGACTGTCATTTACTCCATCTCCTGTCATTGCTACTATCTCACCATTTTTTTGCCAAGCTTTTACTATTCTAACTTTGTGTTCTGGAGATACCCTTGCATATACAGAATATTTTCTTACATTTTTTTGCAAATCTTCGTCTGACATTTTTTCTAATTCTAAACCTGTTATTGCTTCATCTTCATTTTCTAAAATCCCTAGTTTTCTTGCTATTGCTGTTGCTGTAATTTTATGGTCTCCTGTAATCATAACTGTTTTTATTCCTGCTGTTTTACATTTTTCAACTGCCACTTTTGCTTCTTCTCTTGCTGGGTCTATCATTCCTACCATTCCAACAAATATTAGATTACTTTCGATATTTTCCATTTCTTCTTTTGATGGTCTATGGTCTAACTCTTTGTATGCACATCCTAATACTCTTAGCGCTTCTTTTGCCATTTCTTCGTTGTGTTCTCTTATTTTATTTATATAACTTCCTAGGTCTTCATTTATTTTTCCGTTGATTTCATAGGCTGTACATCTTGATAATAGTTCGTCTATTCCACCTTTTGTATAAACAATATATTTTCCGTCTTGTTCATTTACAGTTGTCATCAATTTTCTATCTGAATCAAATGGAATTTCTTCTATTCTAGGTATTCTATCATAAATACTTGGGTCAAAATCTAATTTAAATGCCATATCAACTAATGCTGTTTCTGTTGGATCACCTGTTAAGGTTCCGTCATTTGATATTTTTGTATCATTGCATAGCATATTTGCATATACTAATTTTTTTAATTCTGCATCTATTTCATTTTCTTGAATATTATCTAAATCTCTTGTTCCATTGTTCCAGAAAATCTTTTCTACTGTCATTTTATTTTGTGTTAATGTTCCAGTTTTATCAGAACATATAACTGTTGCACTACCTAAAGTTTCAACTGCTGGTAATTTCTTTACAATAGCATTTTTCTTAACCATTTTTTGTACACCTATTGCTAAAACTATTGTTGAAACTGCAACCAAACCTTCTGGAATTGCCGCAACCGCTAGACTTACAGCTGTCATAAACATATGGATTGGTTCTTTGCCTTGAACTAAACCAACAATGAATATGAATACACAAATTGCTAATGCTGCTATACCTAAAGTTTTACCTAATTTATTTAACTTATCTTGAAGTGGTGTGGTTTGCTCTTCTGTATTATCAAGCATACCTGCTATTTTTCCAACTTCTGTTTCCATACCTGTTGCAACAACTATACCTTTTCCCCTACCATATGTCACTAAACTAGACGAAAATAGCATATTTAATCTGTCTCCAATACCTATCTCTGTATCTTCAATAATCTCTGTATTTTTCTCAACTGGTACAGATTCTCCTGTCAATGATGCTTCTTGTGATTTTAAATTTACAGCTTCAATTACCCTTAAATCTGCTGGTATATAATCACCAGTATCTAAAACAACCACATCACCTGGAACCAAATCTTTTGCTGGAACAACAGTTACTTCTCCATCTCTAATAACCTTTGCCGCATGGTCTGTCAACTTTTGCAAAGCTTCCAAAGACTTCTCCGCCTTAGCCTCTTGAGTTACACCTATAATCGCATTTACAATTACAACAATTAAAATAATTATAGTATCTGTAACACCTTCTCCTTCAGCTATTCCTACTGCACCTGAAACAATTGCAGCAATTATCAAAACAATTATCGAAAAATCCTTAAACTGTTCTAACAACTTTTGGGCAAGTGACTTTTTCTTTTTCGCTTTTAACTCATTTAAGCCATATTTTTCTTTCTTTTCTTGAACATCTTCAATTGATAAGCCTTTTGTTACATCTGTATTTAGCTCTTTTTCAACTTCGCTTATCTTTTTGTTGAACCATTTTGCTTCCTTTTGCTTGTTTTCCAATCTTACCACTCCTTATTCCTATTTTTAACAATTTTTACTAAAATTATTAAACTTTTTGATGTTTTTGGGTGTTTTTAAGGACTGTCCCCAAAAACACCCTTAGCTTAAAAATCCAAAAAGACTTTTAAAAGGATTTTTTGTTTCCTTTTAAAAGTCTCGCTTACTATTTTTATAGCTTACTAACCAGATACTCTTTTGTATCGCGACTGTTGATTAGTAATTAAAAGCTACTCCCTTTTAATTTTAGTTTTTTGTTGTTCTTATTTTATATCTTTTTGGTTTGTATTGTCAAGTGTTTTTTATATCAAATCTGCCATTTCATCATTTTGTCTGGTTCACAAATGCTTTTACTAATGCTTGATATACACCCAAAGTGCTACTCGGCTACGATCACGCTACGAAAGCCACAAGACTGAATAGCATACCCAACATGGTCTAACAAGCCGGACTAGCCCAGAATAGCCCGCAGCACTCCAATTCCCACCACGTGGGGAGAAAACTTCTCCTGCTCCATTGTCATTCTCTAGTGTTTGCCCAAACCACGCATTAGTTCCGCCAACATTACTTGAAACTTCATATATTGCGTCTCCAAATATTTTACTAAATCCTGGATATGCTGAGTTAAAATCCTTATAATCTGTTGTTGTTGGATTATATGGATATGCTGTTGCTAAATATGTTGATTGTCCATTTGCAAATGCTCCACCATTTATTGTTAAATATGATACTCCTTCTGCATTTACATATGCTGAAAGGTAATCTGCCAAACATCCTCCCATATCATATATTCCATATATAT
>CANBES010000003.1 GCA_947367845.1 uncultured Clostridium sp.
AAAATATCCTAGATGTGGACTTTTCTTGCGTACAATCAATTTTTATTGCTATGTGGAATTTACTTTTTTAATTAACCAATTTATCAAAAAACTCATCGCAAAATTCGACTTTTTTCGACATTATATGTTAGCCGACTTTTATAATCTGATACCTAAACAGTTGATTCTTATCTATTTAGAACTTTAGTATCATATAAGCATATAATTAAGATATATCTGTATACTTTTACATATATCAGACTTTTCTATAATATTAAAAAGACCTTATATTTAAGGTCTCTGAGAGTATTGAATTTATCCCTAGAAAATATTGCTAGTTGCATTGTAAGAGGAGGTTGGCCAGCAACATTAGATGATTATCTAAATACTGTGGAAAAGTTATTTGTTATTGAAAATGTAAAAGCAACAAACTTAAATATTAAGTTGAAGACAGCAATAAGGACTAAATCAAAATTAGAATTAGTAGACCCATCAATTGCAACAGCAATACTTGATTTGAGTCCAAGCGATTTAATTCATGACCTTAACTATTTTGGTTTTCTAACAGAATTTATTAAAATTTAAAGATAAAGTTGATGCTAAAAAGAGCGGTGAAGCTTCTTTCCTAATGGTTTTAACAGCTACACCATATTCTTATAAAAGAGATGATAGATCAATTTTATCATCTCTTTTGTATAATTTATATTCTTTATATCTATTTAATGCAAAATGCTGCATATAACGGTATTGACTTTATACCATTTGTAAAACCAAAATTTTTAGTAGAGATTCTAATAGAATATTTAGGATTATATTTTTCTCTATATATATTTAAACTTTTGGATTGAGTATTATTTCCAGCTTTTACTTCAACTGGTATAATTCCATCTTTATTATATAATAAAAAATCAACTTCTGCTTTATTTCCTGAATTCCAATAATATAACGATATATTATTAGCTATAAAAGCTTGCGCTACATAATTTTCTACAATAGCTCCTTTAAACATAAAGTTTTCATTTAATAATATTTCTGAAAATTCTATTTCTAATAATGACGTTAATATGCCTATGTCACTTAAATATAACTTAAAAGTATTGTCTTGTGTATAAACTTTTAAAGGTATTTCAACTTTATTAATATATTTACATTTGTATACCATTTCGCTTGATTCTAACCAATCAATGGCGCTTTCAAATTCTCTTCTATTAGCACCTTTTTCAATATCAACATACTTAAACTTTTTATTTTCTTTTGCTAAGGAACTTGGAATAGTATTATATACTTTTTCTATTTTTACAGATTCACTAGTATTTAATGTATATTTATTCATATCGGCTAAATAAGATAAAATTATATTTTTTAATATATTTCTATTCCATAATAATATGTCTTCATTAACATTTTTATAATCTAATATTGCAGCTGGCATTCCACCAATACACAAATATGTTCGATACATATCTATTAGCTTATCATGTATGCTAATTTCTTCCAAATTCTCATAACATCTCTTAATTTCATCTACCCACATTTGTTTATCTAATGCTATTAGAAACTCTTCAAAATCCATGGGATGCATAAACTCAATCTGTACTTTGCCTACTGGGAATGAAGATTTAAATCTACGTATTTTTACTCCAAGTAAGCTTCCAGCACAAATAATCCTATAATTTAAATTACTTTCACAGAATGCTTTTAATGAACTAATAGCCTTTTCAGATTCTTGAATTTCATCAATAAATACTATAGTTTTATTTGGAATTATCTTTTTATTTAATTCCAATTCTAACTTTTTAACTTTTATTTCAAAATCTGAATCTTCCTCGAATATTTTGACTATACCAGGCTTTTCCATTAAATTTATATAAATATAATCTTCAAATTCGTTCTTACAAAATTCATCTATAATATATGTTTTACCAATCTGCCTAGCGCCTACAACCATTAACGGTGTATTGATATTTCTATTTTTCCAATCCATTAAAACACTATAAAATTTTCTTTTCATTAACATCACCTATATTTATTTTATTATTATTTATTTAGTTTGTCAACACAATTTACATTTTTTTGATATCACTTTTACATATTGTTTACATTTTTTCGATACCACTTTCACACACGAATTACATTTTTTCGACACCACTTTTGTGTTTTTTAAATTTTTTTACTTTTAATCTATAACTTAATATTAGTGTTTCTTGCAAACTCATATATTCTAATTTTAGCATTTTTTGACACAAATGCCACATTATACGCAAAGTGGACAAGAAACTCTATAACCCTTGCTACGCCTACAAGAGAAGGATACACATTTAAAGGTTGGTTCACGGCAGCAAGTGGAGGAACTCAAATTACAAGTTCAACTGTGATAGACAAAAATCAAACTATTTATGCACAATGGAACGAAGTACCATTTTCAACAAATTATGGAAGAATAGAAATTATATGGTTAAATGAGAATAACACTGTACGAGACACTCCAAATCCACCAGTTCTAACTTCCAACGGAGAATCTATGACTCCCGTAACTTGGACAGAAGTCAAAAATAGTGCTGGAAGCATTACTTCTTGGACAGAAGACGCAACAGCGAAATCCTCTTGGTATAGCTATACTGCGGGAAGTGGAACAAATGACAACGTATCAAGTAAATGGGCAAATGCAAAAACAAGAAATGGTAGTTATTTTGTATGGATACCAAGATATGCATATAGAATAAAATATTATGCAAGCGAAACAAGTAACGATGTATCTGGATATTGTGACGGATATGGAATAAGACAACCTTCTGGAACAGTAAAATATAAATTAGACACTGGAATACAAACTGTAGATTATAATGGAGCTAAATACATTGTACATCCAGCATTTGAAACTAATTTAAATACTGGTGGTTGGAGTTCAGATTTAAAAGGATTTTGGTTTGCAAAATACGAAATGAGTGGAAGTGGAAGTACAACAAGCTCAACAAATACACTAAAAAGTGTGCCTAATGTAAGTAATTTAATACATCCATGTATTGGAGAACAATATGTATATTCAAGAAATGCAAATTATGGGTACACAGGAAAAGCCGAAACAACATCATCAGGCGGAACAAACTATACACATACAAGTTATATGAATAGCCATTTAATGAAAAGTAGCGAATGGGGAGCCGTAGCATATTTAGCACATAGCAAATATGGAAGAAATGGGCATGAAATAGATATAAATAATAGTAGCTCTTATATTACTGGAAATGGCGGTGGAAGTCCGAATGCAACTTCTGTATCAGGAACTGCAAACGCATATAATACTGTAAAAGGAGCAAGAGCAAGTACAACAGGAAATGTTTATGGAATATACGATATGTCAGGTGGAGCTTGGGAATCAGCAGCTGTACTTGATAAACTTGGAAAAACAGATATAATGAATCACAATCTTTTTGGACAATATTTAACTAGAGAAGCTAAAGATAGCACTGGTAATTATATAAGTACAAAATATATAACGAAATATGAAAACGGCAATTCTTCAGGAGAAACAAATATAGTAATATATGGAGTAGGAAAAAATGGAGCTATATCAAAAGAAGCTCATAAAGGTGGAGAATATGGTGCAACTTCTACTGGAACTTACAAAAACTGGTTTAATGACAATGCGGGTGTTGTAAGCAATGGATATCCATTTGCTATTCGTGGAGGTGCACATGATAATAAATCTGATACAGGACTATTCGCTTGTGGTGGTAGTTATGGTTTTACCGATAATACTGCATTTAGAACAGTTCTCTGTCCATAATACTTTAAAGAGACCTTAAAATTAAGGTCTCTTTATAATATTTTAGTCCAATTTTTCTCTTACTTCATAATCCTCGATTTTATCTAAGCTAAAATCTATATCCTTTGTAAACTTCAATGCAATACCTGACTCTGCGCTTTTTATAGGGTTCATATGAACTATAATTGATGCCAATTCGTTTCTATCTTTATCTAGAAGTACTATTTCATTTATCTTTGCATCTACATCTTCATATGTATAATTGTAAACTTCTGCTATAAATAAAACTTCATCTCCCATTCTGCATAACTTAGTTTTTCTATATATAAGTCCATCTATATTTTTATCATTTATTACATTTTCAGAATTACAAAATTCTGAGGCTTCTTCTTGAACATTTTCTATAAGTTCTAATCCAGGTCTTATAAATTCATTATTAGCCATAATATCATCCATCTTGCTTAAACAATGTTTCTCCCATTCCGTTTGTTCACTTGCACTTACACTGTTATTAATATCAGTCTCTGTATCTTTTTTATTACAAAAGATACAATAACTTAATATGCACAGAATAATTACTAGTACAATTGATACTATTATTAAAACTTTTTTATTTTTCACTAATTTTGTCTCCTTTACTGATTCTAATATGTTCCTGGTGTTGGACAAGGTTTAACATTTCCTTCTGTACTATTTGGACATTTTGCTAATGTTGTATAGCTTCCATAATTTTTATTTATTTGTCCACAAACTGAACATATTGCGTGTCTACAAGTATTATGCCATTCTCCACAAGAGCTCCAATAATAATTATATTGCGCATATGGATAAGTATGAACTGTATTACAACGGTCATTAATATTACATGTATGTGCTGGTGGAGCTGTAGCTGTTACATTCGCCGTAAGTGCTGCTACTCCTACTCTTGAACCGTTTATAGTTAAATATACATGCGAATTGTATTCACCACTTTCATAATTATGATTACTTACTTTTACAGTTGCAAGATATGCTCCATTTCCATGAGATGTTGCAGTTATCCATTCAATATCATCTTGTCCGTTATTAGTTGTCCAAGTAGGAACTTCTACTTTTGTTACACCACTTCTATTAGTATATATTCTTACTTTATATCCTGTAGAATCTACTCCATATATATATATTCTTTCTTCAAATGGTACATTTACTGTTCCTGCTATTCTCATTGATGCTGCAGGATTATCATATATATGTGCGATATATTCTCCGTATTCATATTTATGGCCTGATACATAAATTCTCTTTGACCATTTTCCGCCACCATTATTATCTAATCCATGCCATACGATATCATCTTGTCCATTTGAACTTGTCCAAACAGCTGCTTGTCTAGCTCCTGTAATATTATCAGCTGAATAATATTCTATTGTAAATCCATCTCTTGTTATATTTGTGAATTTTAATGTGTCACGTTTTACAAATTTTAGCCATACACCTGTTGTTTTTGTAAGTGTTCCTGTTAAAGTACCTGAATGTACTCCTTCATAAACATAACCATTATTTGCAACAATATTTTTTATTTCATATGTTGTTCCTGCTCTATATTGTTGACAGAAGTCTGTTACTCCTGCACTTACTCTTGAGCCATTTATATATACATCAGCTTTTCCATAAACACCTAAATTTCCGCTACTTGTACCGTCTAGATATCCATTTAAATCTAAAGTATATTTTTGACGATATACTGTTACTTGTGTAGTTTTCGCACCTGTAACTATATATGAAGTGATACTTGCTGCCTGATATGTGGCATCTGCAGCCCTTGACCAAGATACTGTTGAACCATAAGCATAGTTTGTATTTATTGCATTTGAATATCCTGTAAATGTTCCGTCTACATTTTCATAACGTACTTGTACAGTTTGAGTATAATTTACAGGTGTCCATTGTGCATAAATAGTTTGATTTGCCGTTATAGATGTTGCACTTGTAATTTGAGTTCCTCCACTTGCTGCCGTGAACCAACCTTTAAAAGTGTACCCAGTCCTTGTAGGAGTAGCTAAAGAGATGCTGTTATTTGTCCACTTTGCGTATAATGTGGCATTTGCGCTATATTTTGTAGTAGTAAATGCTGTTGTTATGTTACCATTAGCATTTATCAATTGGTCTCCGCCACCGCCAGTCGCTGTATAATATCCGCCAAATGTATAACTTGCTGTAGTGCTTGTTCCACTTACCGTTCCGCCGTTTGCATTATATGTTAATGTATATGACCTGCTTGGTTTTGTTATCGCATTTGCAGAAGTTGTCATCTGAGTTGTACAAGCTGTTTCTTTATATATACCTGTTCCATACTTCTCATATACAGCTGTACTTCCTGCACTTGTAGCACTTTGAGTATTTAATGTTACTGTATATACATTTCCTGACCATTGTGCATATATTGTTGTATTAGCTGATATTGTAGTTGTAGTTCCATATTTAGTTCCCCCACTTTCTGCTGTGAACCAACCTGTAAATGTATAATTTGTTCTTGTTGGCTTTGTTGTTGATAATGTAATTGTTGCTCCAACCCTTCCACCAGTATAATTCATATATGCTGTTCCTGATTGTGCCGCTGGCACTCCAGATGTCGCCCCATTTCCATTGTATGTTAATGTTACACTATATGAATATGACATATAGTATGTTGTATTATTCATTATTGATGCATTTCCATTTAACGCTACATTTACTGTTGCATTTGCTGCATTACTTGTTGACCAACCCCTTGCTGTATATCCACTTGGCGGTGTAGTTGTTCCTAAATTAATGCTTGCATTTGCTTTTGAACCGTCATAATATGCATATGCTGTTCCTGTTGCTGTTGAACTTGTATTATTATATACATATTTTGTTGCTGTTACAGTCTTCTTATAAACTGCATAATATGTTGCAGTTGCTGTTGTTGGCGTTGTAGCACTTCCTGTTTTACTTGTAGATACATGAGAATATGTTGTACTATCTACACCTTTACTTCCACTTACTGCTGCTGGTATTCCTATATTAGCTTGAATTGTATTTACTCCGCCACTCTTAGAAATATAACTTCTTGTAGCACTTGCTGTTGCTTTTGCAGCTGCTGTTCCATTGTAATAATTAAATGTTGCTGTTATATTCTTTTGATACATTGCGTACAATGCTTGTACTCCTGTTGCATTTGGAGCTCTTTGATAATCTGAACCTGCTTGATTTGCATCATATGACCACCATTTAAATGTTGCTCCGTCGTATGCACTTGGTGTTGGAACACTATCAACTGTACAAACATAATTCGTTCCGTTTGACCTTGCTCTTCTTGTTGTTGTACTTGACGTATGTGCTGAGCCATTATAGTAGTAATATGTTAAACTACAATCATAGAAAGCATAATACTTAGTATTTGCTGTTGTTGGTGTTACAGCTGTTGAAGAGTTTACTGCTGTTGCCACACCTCTATATGCTGTAGTATAGTATGTTGAACTTCCCGTTACAGCTGCTGGTATTGAAATATTACCATTATATGTATTAATTCCTCCACTCTTTGAAATATAATTTCTTATTCCACTTGCTGTTGTAGTCGCTTGTGTATTTGTAAGGTTATCTCCTGTGTGATAGTAAAATGTTGCTGTTACAGATTTTTCATATACTGCATATAAAGTAGTTGACGCTGTTGTTGTTGGTGTTCTCTTATAATCTGCACCCGCTTGATTTGCATCATATGACCACCATTTAAAGTTTGCTCCATCATAAGCTGTTGGCTTTGGTTCTGTATTTACAGAACATGAGTAAGTAGTTCCGTTTGTTGTTGCTGTTCTTGTTGCTGTACTTGCTGTATGTTGTGACCCATTATAATAATAGTATGATATTCCTACATTATATACTGCATAATATGCTGTATTAGCTGTTGTTGGCGTCATCATTGAGCCTGAACTTCTTGCATTAGATACACCTTTATATGTTGTTCCATAATATCCTGTACTTGAACTTACTGCACTTGGCACAGCTATATTACTTTGTGTATATGTACCTGCATAGTTCATAAATCTTGTAGCACTAGCTGTGGTTGTTGCTTGTGTCGCTGCATATTGGTCTGTTCCACCATGATAATAGAATGTTGCTGTTATTGTTGCTTGATATGATGAATAATATGTTGTATTTGCAGATATAGTTGCGTTTGCTCCACTATTTACACTTATTCCTGCATTCGCTGCATTTGATGTACTCCAACCCCTTTGAGTATATGTAATACTATCTTTTGTAGCATTTGCTATTACTGGTGTTTTTATTGTTGCTTGTGTTGTTTTATTATAAATTGTTTGTGAAACTTGTGTACTTGTTGCTGCTGTTCCATTAAAGTAATTAAATGTTCCTGTTATTGTTTTACTATAAATTGCATATAGTGTAACATTTCCTGCTCCCATATTTAATGAATTTAACTTTGTTGTTGCATCTTTATTTGTATTCCATCCTACAAAAGTATATCCATCCTTTACCGCTGTTGGTGATAAGTCTATTGCACTACCATAATTTACTGTTGCACTTGTTTTTGTTGCTGATTTTCCACCATTTTCTGCATAATTATATGTTACTGTATATGGATTTGCTGTTCTTGTGAAGTTTGCTGTTACTGTTGTTGCAGCATTTACAGTTCCACTTGTTGGTGTCCAACCAGTAAAGTTTGTTGTATATCCTGCTAAATTCGTTACAGCAGCTGTTACTGTTCTTCCACCCGCTAATGTTACAGTTGCTCCACTTGTAGTATAGTTTGTTCCCCTTACTACTAATCTATTTGCTACTGAGACTGTTCCATAATTGTTATTGTTTGACACAAAGTTTACTGTATTCAAATTTACATAAACTCCGGTGTTTTGTGCTCCTAATGTTCCACTAGCTGTATATGCTACTGCTTCTCCATCTAGTCTCAATCCATATATTTCCCAAGATGTACCATATGTGTGTTGTGTATAGTAATCTTGTATATATCCTTTGTCTACTCCTCCTACTTTAAATCCCACTGTTACTCTTGAATTATAGCCTGAACCATGTCCAGTTCCATCGACATTCATATTTAAGTCTATATAATAACTATTTATACTCCAGTTTGCTGTATATTCTTTATTTCCTGTTGAACCTTTTGGTATTGTTACTGTTGTTTGTGGTGTTGTTCCATTACTTCCTGTCCAACCTGTAAATGTATATCCTGTTCTTGTTGGCGTTGGTAATGTTATTGCATTTGACTCTACATTATAACTTGTTGGTTGTCCTGAAATTGATCCACCATTCAAGTTATATGATATTGTATAATTTGTTGCTGTCCAGTTTGCTGTATAAGATCTATCTCTTGTTGAACCTTTTGGTATTGTTACTGTTGTTTGTGGTGTTGTTCCATTACTTCCTGTCCAACCTGTGAATGTATATCCTGTTCTTGTTGGCGTTGGCAATGTTATTGTTTCTGTTCCCACATTGAAACTGGTTGGTCCATTAGCTGTTCCACCATTTAAATTATATGTTATTTTATAAGTATTTGTTGTCCAATGTGCATAATATGTCACATTGTTTGCTGGTACTGTTGTTGCATCTGATATCTTTGTTCCTCCTACTGGTGCTGTGTACCAACCTGTAAATGTATATCCTGTTCTTGTTGGCGCTGGTAGTGTTCCTAATGCCGAATTATATTGTTTGCTTGCTGTTGTGTGTGTTGGTGTACCTTCCATTATTTCTAATGAATGTACATATAATTCTTCTCCATCTGCCCATCCGCCATAATTAGCATAGAAGATAAATGCTTTATAATCTCTATCTGTTGCTGTAAATGTATGTGTTACTTTTTGCCAACTTGTTGTTACATTTACATCCTTACAACCATTTTGTTCATCTCCCATATATAATTTCTTATTTGTACTTGCTTTTACATATACACTCCATGTGTATGTCTTTCCAGCTGTTAATTTAGCTGCTGGTGAATAATATGGCCCTCCTGATGTTCCTGCTGGCATTACAAATTTTATATAATTTCCGTCTTTTGCATTTGCATCTGCTACATTTGTTTTAGATTTTGGTGTTGTTGTTGCTTGAGCATATCTTCCTAGAACTGTTGTGTCATTCCATATGCTATTTGCATAATAATTGTTATCATAAGTAACTGTGTAATTATTTATTGTCCATTGTGCATAATATGTCACATTATTTGCTGGTACTGTTGTTGTATTTGTTATCTTTGTTCCGCCTGTTGCTGCTGTAAACCAACCTGTAAAAGTATATCCTGTTCTAGTTGGTGTTGGTAAAGTTCCCATTTGGCTACCATAGCCTTTTGTAAGAGTTCCTGTTGATACACTTCCACCATTTGCATTAAGTGTTATCACAACACCTGGAACTTGTATATCATCAAATCCTGTTAACACTCTTCTATTTCCAAGATTATCGTAAGCATATACATGAGTTATATACTTTCCATATTCATTTTTATGATCTGTTACATTTACATGATATACCCATGTTGTTCCATCTGCTTGTTTTACACCTGTTGCTATTTCATTTGTTGCCCAATTGCTTTGAATATCATCTTGTCCATTTGCATTAGTCCATGTTGGGAATTGTACTCTGTTTACACCTGAGCCTGTTCCGTCTGTTACTCCATAAACATATACATCATATCCTGTCGTTGTAATATTCTTTACTTCTGCCCTTGTATATGTTGGAGCTGTTTTATCTATTCTTATTACTGTTGTTTTTTCTTCTGATATATTTCCTGCATTATCTATTACTCTAAATCTTATTGTTGTATCTCTTTCAACAGTATATGTTATTGTTCCTGTATTTCCACTTGTTTCTAATGCTCTTGTTGTCCATTCTCCATTTTCAAACCATTGGAATTCTTTTATTCCTGATAGATTATCTTCTGCAACTAGTGTTATTGTTACATCTTGGTTTGTCCAGTTTCCATTGCTTGGATTTGTTACTGTTTTTATTACTGGTGGTACTTTATCTATTTTATCTATAACAATTTCAGCTATTACTTTATTTCCTGCTAGGTCTTCTGCTTCTGCCACTACCTTACCATTTTCTGTCATAGTTACAACTGTTGCGTTAGGTTTTAATTCTCCACCTTCAGGTCCAGCCTTTCTATTCTCTGTTAGGTTATCGCCATATATTACTGTTACTTTTACATCTTCATTTGTCCATCCATCTGGTTCAACTTTAAATGTTATATTATCCATTACGTTGCTAGAATCTCTTACTATGAACGCATTACTTACTTTTGTATCTGCTCTGTTTCCAGCATTATCTGTTACATTTAACCATAAATAATATGTACCAACTGTACAATCATTTTTTGTAACTGTATCACCATCTGCAAATGTTTGCCAGCTAGTTGGTTCAGTGTCTTTTGATTGTGACCAAGCATATTTTATATCGTTTAGCTCACTTCCACCTAAATCACTTACACTAACTCTTGTTTTGATAGTAGCCTTATCACCAATAGTTGGCATTACATAAGAACCACCATTTGTTCTAATTATCGCTGTTGGTTTAACTTTATCTATATTATTTATTTGTAGGCTTGCTTTTCTCCTATGTCCGTCTTTTGTATGAGCTTCAGCATATACAGTTCCATTCTCTGTTAACGTCAAAGAAGTTGCATTTGGCGTATCTGCACTACCTATTCCCGCTTTTCTATTTTCAGTCAATTGCTTTTGGTATTCAATAGTTACAGTTACATCACCATTTGTCCATTCAGTTGTACTTGGAGTTATCTTTATATCCCCAACCCTATCAATCGTCTCAATAGTTTCCTTGTACACTTGCCCAATATCTTCTTCTGAAGCATATTCCGCTTCTATTTGCTTGATATTGCTCATTTGCGTTGATGTTTTATTTGAGATTCCCATAAATGACAATGCCAAAATAACAATCATAAAAAGCATCGCAGCAACAACAAGTACTGTAATTGAACCTTTTTCTGAAATTAACATTTTTCTAATCTTTTGTCCCATAGTCTTTCTCCTACTTAAATAAAATAATTCTTCTTTTTAATCTTACCTAATTATTTTCAAGTTTTCAACAGGTTATTTTTGCCATACATTTTTATGTCGCTTGTTGCCTTACGGCTCGTCATTTTGGTAACTTTTGTTACAAATATTGTTTTTTTGTTACAATTTTAGAACAGAGCAAAAAGTCGCACAAAAAAGACTAGGTTTTACTTATTTCCCTAGTCTTTCCTATTTCTTAATTGATAGGTGTTTTTTAGGAGTGTCCCCCAAAAGCGCCTGATGTTTTTTTGCTCCGTCCCCAAATACATCATTCTATTTCTGAAAAGTATTCGTGAATACGGTTTATTAATTCTTGTTTCGTTTCTTCCATTGTCATTCCTTCAACTTGTGCTCCGGCAAGTGTTATGTGTCCGCCACCGCCTAGTTTTTCTAATATTAGTTGTACGTTTATGTCTCCAATTGAACGTCCGCTTATGCAGATTTTGTCGCCTGTGTTTCCTAGTACGAATGATGCTGTGATGTCGCTTATTGTAAGTAGTTCATCTGCTGCTTTTGCACATATTAGGCTTGCATCTTTTGTTTTTTCTTCATATATTGATACTGCAATTCCGTCACTTACTAGTTCTGCATTTTTTACTATTCCTGCAATTATGTTGAAACTTGCTAAGTCACTTTGGAACCATTTTTTTACTCTTATAATATCAACTCCGCACCTGCGTAAATATGCAGCTGCTTCAAATGTTCTTACTCCTGTTTTAAATGTAAAGTTTTTTGTATCCATCATTATTCCTGCATATAAACTTTCTGCTTCTATTGTTTTTAAATCTATTTTTGCTTCTGCGTATTGTAAAAGTTCTGTAACCAGCTCTGCCGCAGAAGAAGCGTATACTTCCTGGAATACTAATGTTGCGTCTTCTATGTAGTTTGTACTTCTTCTATGATGGTCTATTACAACTATTTTTTTTGCTTTTTCTAACAATTCTGGTGCATCTACATAGTTTACTTTGTGTGTATCTACTACAACTAGTAATGTGTCTTCATCTATGTTTTCTAGTGCTACTTCTTTATTTATTATTACATCTTCATATTCAGGGTCTTTGTCTAGAGTGTGCTTGAACGCGCTTATTGCTGATGATGTAGCTTCGCTGTTTACTATGTATGCATTTCTGTTTAATGTTTTTGCTAATCTATAAATTCCCATGCTTGAACCAATTGCGTCCATATCTGGATTTGCATGTCCCATTACCATTACTTTTTTTGATTCTTTTATTAAGTTTTCTAATGCGTGTGCTACTACTCTAGCTTTGACCTTTGTTCTCTTTTCTAGTTCTTGTGCTCTTCCACCAAAGAATTTATATATTTCGTTTTCTCTTATAACTGCTTGGTCTCCACCACGTCCTAGTACAACATCCATTGCGTCTTGTGCAGACTTATATTTTTCTTTGTCTGTTGCACCTTCATTTGATACTGCTATACTTAATGTAAATTGTAATTTTTCTTTGTTGTCAATTTCCTTTATTTGGTCCAATATACTGAATTTGTCTTCTTTAACTGATTGTAGATATCTTTGCTCAAATAAATATACATATCTATCACGGTCAGATTTTATAAGAACACCATTTGTCTTATTTGCCCAGTCATACATCTTTTTATCTATCTCTGCTGTTACTATTGGTTTTTCGCTTGCATCTAACCTTTGCATTGTCTCTTCATAATTATCTACCATTATTATTCCAAAACATGATTTAGAGTCTTTATACTCTGTTTGCAATTTGATGTTTTCTGTGTTATCAATAAAGTACATTATTACCATATAATCTTGTTTGTATTTTTTATCTCTGTTTTTAAGCTTTATATATCTTCCAAGTACTTGATAGTCTTTATCTCCTATTTTTACTTGTTTCACTATATCTTTTTTGTCTTTTTGGTTGTTATTACTATTTGTATTGTTTTTTATTTCATTTTTGATGTCTGTATTTATATCAGTTACATATGCGTTTATATCAACATTTGCAAACTCTGTTATAAACTTCGCACTTTTCCATATTACATTTCCATCAGCCTCTAAAATAATTAGTGGAAATGGTGAATTTATCAATGTTGTTTTTGCAGCAGAGTCTACTGTAAGTGTTAGGTCTTGAAGTGTTTCTGATATTTCAGTTTTCTTTTTTGTGTTTGTATAGTAACTGTATGTTCCAATTGCTAAATATAATAGTATTGATGGAATTATCATTTTTTGGTTTTCTATACATACTATTACTAGCAATACAAATATTATTGCTAGATATATTTTTGTTCTTGATATTAATGTATCAAATATTTTTCTGTTGCTTTTTTGCATACATTTTCTCCCTTACATTTTCTTCCTATTATATTTTACTAGCATTTTGCCATTTTGTCAAGAAATTGCCAAGAGGACGGTCCTTTTTGACAAAAAATTGCCAAGAAGGTCCGTCCCTCTTGGCAATTTTTTGTATTTTAATTCTTATTCAGCTTTTTCCTCTGTTGTTTCTTCTTCTAGTTCTTCGTTTTCTGTGCTTATATGAACGTCTTGGTATTTTTTCATACCTGTTCCTGCTGGTATTAATTTACCAATTATTACGTTTTCTTTTAGTCCTACTAGGTCATCTACTTTTCCTTTAACAGCTGCTTCTGTTAATACTCTAGTTGTTTCTTGGAATGATGCTGCTGATAAGAAGCTGTCTGTTGCAAGTGATGCTTTTGTTATTCCTAATAATACACGTTTTCCTGTTGCTGGACGTTTTCCTGCTTCTATTGCTTCTTTGTTTTTGTCTGCAAATTCGTACATGTCTATTAGTGAACCTGGGAACATATCTGTGTCTGCATTGTCTTCAACTCTAACTTTTTTAAGCATTTGTCTTCCAATTACTTCGATGTGTTTGTCGTTGATGTCAACACCTTGGTTTCTGTATACTTTTTGTACTTCTGAGATTAAGTATTCGTATACTCCTTCTGGTCCTTTGATTTCTAAGATTTCACCTGGGTTGATTGATCCTTCTATAAGTGGTTGTGCTGCTTCTACCATGTCTCCATCTTTTACTTTCATTTTTGAACCAAATGGTATTGTATATGTTCTTGAGTCATCTTTTCCTGTAACTATTACTTCTTTTTTCTTCTTAGTTTCTTTAATTTTTACTTTTCCATCTATTTCAGAAATTATTGCTAATCCCTTTGGTTTTCTAGCTTCGAATAATTCTTCAACCCTTGGAAGACCTTGTGTGATGTCGGCTACACCTGCTACACCACCAGAGTGGATAGTTCTCATTGTTAGCTGTGTTCCTGGCTCTCCAATTGATTGTGCTGCTATAATACCTACTGATTCTCCTATTGATACTAAGTCTCTTCTTGCTAGACCCATTCCATAACATTTTTGACATACACCTTGTTTAGAGTGACATCCTAGTACTGAACGTACTTCTAATTTTTCTATTCCAGCAGATACTATTTTTTCTGCTGTTTCTTCGTTTATCATTGTGTTTGCATCTACGATTAACTCGTTTGTTTCTGGATGCATTACATCATGTACTGCATATCTTCCTACTAGTCTTTCTTGCATTTTTTCGATTATTTGTTGACCGTCTTTGATGTCATAAATCATAATTCCTTCTTCTGTTCCACAGTCGTGTTCTCTAACTATGATATCTTGTGATACGTCAACTAATCTTCTTGTTAGGTATCCAGAGTCAGCTGTTCTTAACGCTGTATCTGAAAGTCCTTTACGTGCACCATGGGCAGATATGAAGTATTCTAGGGCGTCTAGTCCTTCTGCAAATGATGATTTGATTGGTATTTCTACCGCTTTACCTGTTGTACTTGCCATAAGTCCACGGATACCAGCAATTTGTCTTAATTGGTTCATATTACCACGGGCTCCAGATTTAACCATCATATATATTGGGTTTAACTCATCAAAATTTTCTTCCATTGCATTACTTACTTTTTTAGTTGTTGCTTCCCATACATTGATTACTGCGTTATATCTTTCTTCGTTTGTAATTAAACCTCTTGCATATTGTTTTCTTATTGTTTCTACTTGGTTGTCAGCTTCTGCTAATAGTCCTTTTTTAGCTTCTGGCACTTTAACGTCATCCATTGAGAATGTAATTCCAGCTAGTGTAGAATATTTAAATCCTAGAGCTTTGATATAGTCTATTACTTCTGCTGATTCTGTTAGTCCATGTTTGCTTATTACTCTTTCAATTATTTGTCCCATTGATTTTTTCATAACTGGGAAACTTATCTCGTATTGGAATGGATCTTCGTTTCTGTTGATAAATCCTAAATCTTGTGGTATTCCTTGGTTGAATATTATTCTTCCAACACTTGTTTCTATTTTTTGTGTTTTTATTTCTCCATCAATTTCCTTTGTTACTCTAACAAAGATTTTTGCGTGGATACCAACATCATGGTTTTCAAAAGCCATTATTGCTTCTTCAGGGTCTTTGTAATATGTTCCTTCTCCCTTTTCACCATCTAATACCATTGTTAAGTAATAACTTCCTAAAATCATGTCTAATCTTGGTACTGCAACTGGTTTACCGTCTTGTGGTTTTAATAGGTTGTTTGTTGATAACATTAAATATCTAGATTCTGCTTGTGCTTCTGGTGATAGTGGTAAATGCACCGCCATTTGGTCACCGTCAAAGTCAGCATTGAAGGCTTCACATACTAATGGGTGAAGTTTTATTGCTCTTCCTTCTACTAGTACTGGTTCAAAAGATTGAATTCCTAGTCTGTGTAGTGTTGGAGCACGGTTTAACATTACAGGATGATCTTTTATAACATCTTCTAATATTTCCCATACTTCTGGTCTTAGTCTTTCTACCATTCTTTTTGCATTTTTGATATTTTGTGCTATTCCTCTACCTACTAATTCTCTCATTACAAATGGTTTGAATAATTCAACTGCCATTTCTTTTGGTAGTCCGCATTGATATATTTGTAGTTCTGGTCCTACTACGATAACAGAACGTCCAGAGTAGTCAACACGTTTTCCTAGTAAGTTTTGACGGAATCTTCCTTGTTTTCCTTTTAACATATCAGATAAAGATTTTAATGGTCTGTTTCCAGCTCCTGTTACGGCTCTTCCACGTCTTCCATTGTCTATTAGGGCATCTACTGATTCTTGTAACATTCTTTTTTCGTTTCTTACAATTATTTCTGGTGCTCCTAATTCTAGTAATCTTTTTAATCTGTTATTTCTGTTTATTACTCTTCTATATAAGTCGTTTAAGTCTGATGTTGCAAATCTTCCACCATCTAATTGTACCATTGGTCTTAATTCTGGTGGTATAACTGGCACAACGTTCATTATCATCCATTCAGGTTTATTTCCTGATATTCTAAATGATTCTACTGTGTCTAGTCTTTTTACTAATTTTACTCTTTTTTGTTCACTAGCTTGTTCTAGTTCTTTTTTTATTTCTTCTGATAGTTTTTCTAAGTCTACTTGTTCTAGTAATTCTCTTATTGCTTCTGCTCCCATTCTTGCTTTGAAAGAACCTCTACCATATTTTTCTTCTGCTTCATGGTATTCTTTTTCGTTTAATACTTGGCATTTTTCTAGTCCTGATGTTCCTTTGTCTATTACTACATATGATGCAAAGTATATTATTCTTTCTAAGTTTCTTGGAGAAATATCAAGTATTAAAGCTATTCTGCTTGGTATTCCTTTGAAATACCAGATGTGCGCTACTGGAGCTGCAAGTTCAATGTGTCCCATTCTTTCACGTCTTACTTTTGATTTTGTAACTTCTACACCACATCTGTCACATACGATACCTTTGTATCTTACTCTCTTATATTTTCCACAGTGACATTCCCAGTCCTTTGTTGGTCCAAATATTCTTTCACAGAATAGTCCATCTTTTTCTGGTTTTAATGTTCTGTAGTTGATAGTCTCAGGCTTTTTTACTTCTCCTTTTGACCATTCTCTTATTTTTTCATCTGATGCTACACCAATTTTTAATTTGTTAAAAACATCTAATTCGTCCACGATTTTCCACCTTTCATTTGGTTTTTATGGTTATTTCAAAATAGGGTAAGAGGGCTAGCCACCGCTCTTGCAATTCCTTCCTGTCGCCTCTTTCCTTTTTGAAATTTATTCAATTATTTATATATTGTCTTCATCATTATCAATATTATCTCCAGCTAAGTCGCTGTCAAATATCATTTCATCGCCTTCATCGTCTAAGTCTTCGAATAATTCATCATTTCCGTCGTCCATTGATTCGTCTTCCATTAACATATCGTCTTCTGTTTCTTCTCCAAATCCGTCTAAGTCTCCATCTGCAATTATTTCTTCAGATATTTTTGTTTCTTGACTTGGGTCATATTCTATGCCTTCTTCGATATTTTCTTTTAGTTCTAGTTCTTGGTTGTCTTCTGAATATAGACGTACGTCTAATCCTAATGATTGTAATTCTTTTACTAATACCTTGAAGCTTTCTGGCACTCCTGGTTCTGGTACATTTTCACCTTTAACGATTGCTTCATATGTTTTAACACGTCCAACTACGTCATCTGATTTTACTGTTAACATTTCTTGTAGTGTGTATGCTGCTCCATATGCTTCTAATGCCCAAACTTCCATTTCTCCGAAACGTTGTCCACCGAATTGTGCTTTACCACCTAGTGGTTGTTGTGTTACTAGTGAGTATGGTCCAGTTGAACGAGCATGGATTTTATCATCTACTAAGTGGTGTAGTTTTAACATGTACATAACACCTACTGTAATTGGTTTGTCGAATTGTTCTCCTGTTCTTCCATCATATAGTATTGTTTTTCCGTCTTCACTCATACCTGCTTTTGCTAGTAATTCTTTTACGTCGTCTTCTGTTGCACCATCAAATACTGGTGTTGATATTTTCCAGCCTAGTGCTTTTGCTGCTCCTCCTAAGTGTACTTCTAAAACTTGACCTAAGTTCATACGTGAAGGCACACCTAGTGGGTTTAATAAGATGTCTATTGGTGTTCCGTCTGGCATAAATGGCATATCTTCTTCTGGCAATACTCTTGAAATTACACCTTTGTTACCATGACGTCCAGCCATTTTATCTCCAACTGAGATTTTTCTCTTTGTTGCTATGTAACATCTGATTATTTGGTTTACTCCAGGTCCTAATTCGTCTGAATTTTCTCTAGTAAATACTTTTACATCAACTATTGTTCCTGCTTCTCCGTGTGGTACTCTTAATGATGTATCTCTTACTTCTCTAGCTTTTTCTCCGAATATTGCTCTTAATAATCTTTCTTCTGCTGTTAGTTCAGTTTCTCCTTTTGGTGTTACTTTACCAACTAAGATATCTCCTGGTCTAACTTCTGCACCAATTCTGATTATTCCGTTTTCATCTAGGTCTTTTAAAGAGTCATCTCCAATGTTTGGAATATCTCTTGTAATTTCTTCTGCACCTAGTTTTGTGTCACGGCATTCGCAATCATATTCTTCGATATGTATTGATGTGAATACATCTTCTTTTACTAGTCTTTCATTTAATAGTATAGCGTCCTCGTAGTTGTATCCTTCCCATGTTGAGAATGCTACTAATACGTTTTTACCTAACGCCATTTCTCCATTTTGTGTTGATGGTCCATCTGCTATTGCATCACCTTTTTTAACTTTTTCGCCTTTTTTAACGATTGGTTTTTGGTTTATACATGTTCCACCATTTGTTCTTTTGAATTTACGTAGTTTGTGTACTACTGTTTTTCCATTTTTATATTTTACTGTAATTGCACTTCCTGTAACTTTTTCGATTACTCCATCATCTTCTGCTAGAATTAATATTCCAGAGTCTTTTGCTGCTCTGTATTCAATTCCTGTTCCAATTATTGGGCTTTCTGTAATCATTAGTGGCACTGCTTGACGTTGCATGTTTGCACCCATTAGCGCTCTTTTTGCGTCATCGTGCTCTAAGAATGGTATCATCGCTGCTGCTATTGATACTAATTGTTTTGGAGAAACGTCTACATATTGTACTTTTTCTCTTTCAACTTCTATTACTTCATTTTTAAATCTTACCCTTACTCTTGGGTTGATGAATTTTCCTTCTTCATCAACTGGCTCAGCTGCTTGAGCTATTATGTAGTTATCTTCAACATCTGCGCTCATATATTCTACGATATCTGTTAATGCATGTGTTTCTGGATCTACTTTTCTATATGGTGTTTCGATAAATCCATATTCGTTGATACTTGCAAATGATGATAATGCTGAGATTAGACCGATGTTTGGTCCTTCTGGTGATTCTATTGGACATAGTCTTCCGTAGTGAGTATAGTGAACGTCACGTACTTCGAAACCAGCTCTTTCTCTTGTCAATCCACCAGGTCCTAATGCTGATATTCTTCTTTTATGTGTTAGTTCTGATAGTGGGTTTGTTTGGTCCATGAATTGTGATAATTGTGAGCTTCCAAAGAATTCACGTATTGCTGATGTTATTGGTTTTGTGTTAATTAATGTTTGTGGTGTTACTACGTCTAAGTCTTGAATTGTCATTCTTTCACGAACTACTCTTTCAAGTCTTGTTAGACCAATTCTGAATTGGTTTTGTAATAATTCACCAACACAACGAATTCTACGGTTTGCTAAGTGGTCTATATCATCTGGTCCACCTAGTCCATGTGATAAGTTTAGTAAGTAGTTTACTGATGCTAGCATATCTTCTGTTGTTATGCATTTTGGTACTAATTCGTTCATTCTTTCTTGTAAAGCTTTTACTAAATCTTTTTCGTCTGTGTTATCAACTATATTTTTTAACACATTATAGTTTACTAGTTCTTTTATATGTAATTTGCTTAGGTCAACAGTTGGTAAAACTTTATGAATGTTTACTGTTCCATTTCCTATTATTCTTACTGTTTTGTCTGCTACTGTTATATCAACTACATTTATTCCAGTATTTTGGATTTGTTCTGCTATTTCTTCAGAGATTATTTCTCCTGCTTGTACTAGGACTTCTCCTGTTTCTGAATCAATGATATCTTTTGCAGATACTTTATCTTTAATTCTTGTTGCTAGTGCTAGTTTTTGGTTAAATTTATATCTTCCAACTTTTGCTAGGTCATATCTCTTATTGTCAAAGAATAATCCATTGAATAGATTTCTTGCTGCATCTACTGTTGGTAGTTCTCCTGGTCTTAATTTTTTGTAAATTTCTATTAAAGCTTCGTCTTGGTCTTTTATTGTGTCTTTGTTAATTGTTGCCTTTAATAATTCTTCTTCTCCAAATAAATCTAATATTTGTGAATCTGTTGTTAAACCAATTGCTCTTAATAGAGTTGTTACTGGTACTTTTCTTGTTCTATCTACTCTTACCCAGAATATGTCGTTTCCATCTGTTTCATATTCTAACCATGCTCCACGTAGTGGCATTACTGTTGAGTTGTATGTTCTTTTACCTGTTTTTGTGTCGAATTCTTGTCCATAGTAACATCCTGGTGAACGTACTAATTGGCTTACTACAACTCTCTCAGCTCCATTTATTACGAATGTTCCACTGTCTGTCATTAGTGGGAAATCACCCAAATAAATTTCTTGCTCTTTGATTTCTCCAGTTTCTCTGTTGATTAATCTTACTTTTACGTGTAGTCTTGTTGAGTATGTTGCGTCTCTTTCTTTTGCTTCTTCTACTGTGTATTTTGTTTTTTCTTCCATGTAGTAGTCGAAAAATTCAAGTACTAGGTTTCCAGAGTAGTCTTCAATTGGGGAAATATCTTTTAATACTTCTCCTAATCCTTCTTCTATAAACCAGTCATATGAATCTTTTTGAACTTTGATTAGATTTGGCATTTCTACATAGTCGCCTACTTTTGCGAAATCTTTACGAGATGCTTTCTCGTAGTTAACTTCTTTAATTTTCAAAAAAATCACTCCTATAAAATATTAAGCAGAAAAAATTTATACTTTTAAAAAAAGCCCTTCTTAAATTGCAATTCGCTTGTCTAAACTATCCGCCTTGTCTGCTCTTACAAGCCGGTTTCGCTTAGTCTCTCCTTGCATTTAATTCTTCTTTTTTTAATTGATAACTTTTGATTTTTAAAATTTTGATTTAAACACACACTATGATATCATTTTTTCGCGTAAAAGTCAAGGGTTTTGGGCGATGTTTTTGGGTGTTTTTGGGAGACAGAGCAAAAAAAACATCCTGCCAAAGGGGACGGACCTCTTTGGCAGGATTTGACGAATTTTAACTTTTATAGTACAATACAAAAAGATTTCAAATTATGGAGGAAATAAACATGTTATCAGGAATACCAATTATACTAAAATACATACTTACAGGACTTTTAGGAGCATTTCCAATTATAGAACTAAGATACTCAGTTGTAATTGCTCAATACCTATTTAGCTTGCCTGTACTTCCAGCATTTATTTGCGGATTAATAGGAAATATCATACCAGTATATTTTATAGTTAAATATATCAGACCATTATTTGATTTTTTCGGAAAATTCAAACCTTTCAAAATTATTATTGATTGGGCGTCTGAAAAAGCTACAAAAAAAATTGCAGAGAACGAAAAGCTTCAAACTTATACAGCTTTAGCATTGTTCTTGTTTGTCGCTGTTCCTATCCCTACAACAGGTGCTTGGGTTGGTTCTTTAATTGCTAACTTTTTAGAAATACCACCTAAAAAGGCTGTTCCACCTATTATCGCTGGTGTTATTGTTGCTGGCCTTATTATGGCTTTCGCCAATGGTGGAGTTCAATATTTGCTTAATGGATAATTATTTCATACATGCCAATAAGGACCGTCCCCATTGGCACCATTGGCAAAAAAAATGCCAAGAAGGTCCGTCCCTCTTGGCAATTTTTTTATTTCTTGGTGGCTAATTTTAATTCAATATAATCTTCAACTAAAATTTTCACAACCGCAATTACAGGAACAGCTAGAAACATTCCTAGTACTCCAAAATATGCCCCACCAACTGTTACCGCAAAAATCACAAGTAACGGGCTTATTTTTAGCGATTTGCCAACAATTTTGGGATTAATAATATTTGCATCAATTTGTTGTAAAATAGTTACAACTATAAGCATCCAAATAGTTTGTGAAACACCACCTGTAATTAGAGTGATAATTACTGCAATTCCAACTGCTATAATCGCTCCAAAGTATGGTATCATATTAAATAATCCTATCATAAATCCTAGTAATGGTGCAAATTTAACATTCATTATAGTCATTGCAATTGTTACCATTACCCCTACAACAATCGCATCTAAAAATTGACTTGCTATAAATTTGAAAAATATTTCATTTGAATGATTGAAATATTTGTCTATGTTTTTATAGGTTTTATCTTCAAACATTGCATTCGCACATTTCTTTAAGAATTCTATTATTTGAGTTCTTTCCATCAATATGTAAATAGATACAATCACTGCGACAAATACATTAAATATGCTTGTTACCGCATTTACAGCTCCCATAACATATTCTAAAATTTTGTCTAAATTAAAATATTGTTTAATATCAACATTTTGAACATTCGAAATAGCTTCTTTTACTATATCTCCCTTTAATATCGAATTCTCTGGAAGTTCATTATATTTATTAATTGCTGTTTCAAAATAGCCTTGTATGTTATTGATTAAATCGACAACACTTTCTACAACTACTGGTAAAATAACATTTACCAAAATTATTAGCAATAGTGCCGCTACTATATAGACTGTTGCTACACTTAAAACTCTTGACTTTTTCTTAATAAACTTTGATTTTGCTTTTTTATATGTACCTTCTATATTTTTGCATGGCATATATAGCAAATATGCTATGAAAATTCCTGCTAAAAACGGACTTAAAATAGCGAAAAATTTATGAAGACCGTCTAATACATCTCCAAAATTATCTAACGCCTTGTATAGCACAATTATTGCAGCTCCTAGCAAAAACCAGTACACCCACTTTTTCCAATGATTTCTTACTTCTTTCATTTTTCTACCTCCTTTGGGAAATTTGGGGACGTCTCCTTTTGGACATTTTGTCCATTTTGGGACACATCTGTCTATTTTATAATTCTATGTCCAATTCTACTGGACAATGGTCGCTTCCTAGCACTTCTGTATGTATTTTTGCTTCTTTTATTTTGTTTTCTATTTGTTTTGATGTTATAAAGTAATCTATTCTCCAGCCTACATTTTTTTCTCTTGCTTTTCTCATATATGACCACCAACTATAGATTTCTTCTTTGTCTGGATATAAGTGCCTAAATGTATCTGTAAATCCTGCTTCTAGCAATTTTGTCATTTTGTTTCTTTCTTCATCTGTAAAACCTGCACTTCTTTTGTTTGTTTTTGGATTTTTTAGGTCGATTTCTTTATGTGCTACATTTAAATCTCCACACATTATTACCGGTTTTGTTTCGTTTAATTTTAATAAATATTTTCTTATTTCATCTTCCCATATTTGTCTATATTCTAGTCTTTCTAGTTCCCTTTTTGAATTTGGAGTATATATTGTTACCATATAGAATTTTTCGAATTCTAATGTTATTACTCTTCCTTCTTTATCGTGTTCTTCAATTCCTATTCCATATGTTACATTTATTGGTTCTTTTTTAGTAAATATAGCTGTTCCTGAATATCCTTTCTTTTCTGCGCTGTTCCAATAACTTTTGTATCCTTCAAATTCTAATTTCACTTGTTCTGGTTGACATTTAGTTTCTTGTATGCAAAATATATCAGCATCTATTTCTTTAAAAAAGTTAGTAAATCCTTTCTCTAAACATGCTCTTATGCCATTTACATTCCATGATATTAATTTCATTTACATTCGTCCTTTCTTTTTCCTGCCAACAGGGACGGACCTTCTTGGCAGATTCCTGCCAAAAAGGTCCGTCCCCATTGGCACGTTCTTATTTTACTATATTTTTTGACTATTGTCTAGTAACAAAAAACTCTCTTGCTTAAATGCTTGAGAGTTTCTTATTATTTACATTATTGTACTACACTTACTGGTAAGTATTTCACACCCCATTGTAGTGCAGCTGCGTGTGAGCTTACATATATGTCTATTTTGTTTCCTGTTATTGCTCCACCTCTATCTTCTACTGTATAGATTTGTCCACCAATGTTTAATTTTGTTCCAAATGCGAAGTTTGATGGTGCTGCTACTGTTCTTCCTGCTGTTGCTTGTGTTCCTGATGCTGTTCTTCCATTTGTTTTTCCACAACATTTTGCACATGAACAGTATGCTGTTATTTTATATGTTGTTCCATTTACTGGTACTGCTGCTGTTCTTTGTATCGTGCTTGATCTTGATGTTGTTTGTACTGTTTTTTGTACTTGTACTATTTTGTTTACTGGTTCTGCTATTACTTTTTCTGATAGTACTGTTCTTTCAATTTCCACGTCGTTTTGGATTTTTATTTTGTATGTTACTTCTTTTAATCCATTTTTTCCTTGTTTTAGTACTTTACTTGTTGTTCCTTGTTCTGTTGTTGTTGCATTTTTTGTAACTGTTTCATATGGTATTTCTACTTGTTCTGTTACTATTTTTTCAGTAATTGGTGCATAGTTTTCTAGTATTTGTTCTAGTGTTGTTTGTACACCTTCTTCTGATATTTTTGCAATTTGAACTTCGTTGTATGTTTTATCTGTTATTTGTATGCTTTGACCTGTTGTTATTTCTTGGTTTAGGTCTGGTATTGTTTTTTGATTTTCTTCTAGTACTATGTTGTTTTCTTCTAATATTTCTGATACTGTTGTCTTTCCTGTTAGTGTTGACATTTCGTATCCGTTTTGAAGGATGATTTTTACGTCTTTTAAGTTTGTGTTTACTGCCATAACTCCGATTCCTGATATTAAAATCATTATTATGGTTACACATATTATTTTCATAATGGAAATTGAAGCTTTTTCTTCTCTTTTCATATTTTTTATTACCTCCTTTTGGCAACGTATTCATTATACTATATTTTTTCTAATTTGTCAAATTTTGCCGTTTCCTTACGCTTTCAGCGCTTAGAAACACATCATTTTTTCAAAATAATTTGTCCTTTTTGCTCGAATCACTTATTTCCGTAGGCACTTACTATTATTATATGTTCTGATTTTTAAAATATTACTTTTTTAATTTTATTTTTTACGTTTTTTCTTGTATTAAAAATCAGAATATGTTATTATCTATTTGTATATTATAAGAATAGGAGGATTTATTATTATGTTATGGATTATATTGGCTATTTTAGTTGTACTTATTATCGCTGTTATAGGAATGTATAATGGTTTAGTACAATCTAAAATAAAAGTTGACAACGCTTGGAGTCAAATTGACGTTCAACTACAAAGAAGATTTGATTTAATTCCAAACTTTGTTGAAACTGTAAAAGGTTACATGGCACACGAAAAAGAAACTTTTGAAAAAATTGCTGCACTTAGAACTTCTTGGGCCAACACAAATAGCGTTTCTGAAAAAGCACAATTAGATAACGAACTATCAACATCATTAAAAACAATTATGGCCGTTTCTGAAAGCTACCCAGAACTAAAAGCAAATCAAAATTTCTCAGACTTATCTGAAGAATTAAGAAATACAGAAAATAAAATTTCTTTTTCAAGGCAATTTTACAATGACGCTGTAACTATGTACAACACAAAATTACAAGTATTTCCTTCTAACATTATCGCTGGAATGTTTAATTTCACAGCACGTGATTTATTTAAAGCTGAAAGTGATGAAGCTAGAAAAAATGTTAAAGTTGACTTTGGGAACTAATGTCTAATAGATGTGTCCCCGATGGACATTTTTGTCTGTCGGGGGCATTTCCAAAATTAAGGAGTGTCCCCTTTGGCAATAATGGAAAGGAATAATTTTTATGTTTGAAAATGTTAAAAGAAACAAAATACAATCTGGAATAATTGTTAGTATATTTATATTAGTTATTACTCTGATAATATATTATGTATGTAATGCCTTAGATTTAGGAGTGCTTTCAATTGTGATTGCACTTACTGTGTCGATTGCATCTGCTTGGGGCTCTTACTATTATAGTGATAAAATTGTTTTGTCTATTAATAGGGCAAGGCCTGCGACTAGAGAGGAAGATTTGAAGTTAGTAAATATTTTAGATGCTTTGATGATTTCTTCTGGTTTGACTACTAAGCCTAGACTTTATGTGGTAGATGATACTCAACCAAATGCGTTTGCTACTGGTAGAAATCCTGAAAACGCGGTTATTTGTGTTACTACTGGTCTTTTAGAAAAGTTAGATTATTATGAATTAGAAGGTGTAATCGCTCACGAAATGAGCCATATTAAGAATTATGATATTTTACTTAGTTGTGTAGTTTCTGTTATGGTTGGCTTTATTGTAATGCTTTCTGATATGGTTTCTAGAATGCTTTTTTGGGGTAGTTCAAATAGCAAGCGTGATAGCGATAACAATAATGCAAATGGAATTTTGATGTTAATTGGATTAATTTGCTTAATTCTTTCTCCTATTTTTGGTACTTTGATGCAGCTTGCCTTATCAAGAAAAAGAGAATTTTTAGCAGATAGTACAGCTATTGAATTTACTCGTAATCCTGATGGTCTTATCTCTGCTTTACAAAAGCTTGAAAATGACCCTAACCAACTTGAAACTGCTAATAGTGCTACTGCTAGTATGTATATTGTTAATCCTTTTAGAAGTGATACTAAGGAAGGTAAGAAGAAAAAATCTTCTAGTCTTTGGTCTACTCATCCTAGTACTGAGGATAGAATTGAAGCTTTACGAAATTTGAGATAAATTGTATTAAATATTTAAGCTAGAGTATATGTTATATATACCCTAGCTTTTTTATGTTTGCTATTTCTTAATATTATATTTCAAAAATTCTCATAGCGTTTTCATAAGTAATCTCTGCAACTTCTTCCAATGTAAGACCTTTAACATCTGCAATCTTTTTGGCCGTTAATTTGACATTCCTTGGGTCATTTCTTCTACCTCTCAAAGGCTCTGGAGAAAGATATGGGCTGTCTGTCTCAATTAAGATTCTATCATTTGGCACAAGATTTATAATTTCATCTGCATTTTTTGAATTCTTAAATGTAACTGGTCCTGCAAAGGAAATATAAAATCCTAATTTTAAGGCTTCTTTGACTAGTTCTCTGTTTAGTGGGCAACAGTGAAAAATTCCTTTTTTGATAACTTCGTTTTGTTTCAATATTTCTATTGTGTCCATTACTGCTTCCCTTGTGTGTATAACTATTGGAAGTTCTAACTTATTTGCCATTTTTATTTGCTCTATGAAAGCTAGTCTTTGTAATTCTTTATTTTCTTTATTCCAATAATAGTCTAATCCTATTTCACCAACTGCAACTGTAAGATTATTTGTTTTTATTATTTGCTCAATTTCGACCAAATCTTTCCACAATTCATCTTCTGTTTGTGGAATGTCGTTTGGTGATATTCCGCATATTGGATACATAAATTTGTATTTTTCGCATAGTTCTATTGCCTTTTTTGAACTTTCTATACTGTATCCTGCTGTTATAAATTTCTCTATTTCGTTGCTGTGAATTTTTTCTATTAGTTCTTCTCTGTCTTCGTCGAACTTTTCGTCGTTTAGGTGTGCGTGACTGTCAAAAAATTTCATTTTTCTCCTTCTATCTCTAATAATTTTCTCTCCTGCCAAAAAGGTCCGTCCCCAATGGCACTCTCCTGCCAAAAAGGTCCGTCCCCAATGGCACGTCCCCAATGGCATTTTCTATTTAATTAAAATCGTCACATTTGCTGTTGCATAAGCTTGGCAATGTGATATACTCACATCCATGCTTTCTATGTCATTTAAGTCTAACCCTATTATTCTAAGCTCAGGCTTGCCTTGGTTGTTTACAACTGTTTCTATATCTTTCCAACATATTTGATATTTGTCTTTTAGTTTAAAAGATATTGCTTTAAATGCGGCTTCTTTTACTGCAAACCTTGCTGCATAGCTTTGGTATTTTTGTACTTTTTTGCTTTCGCAATATTGTATTTCTTGTTTTGTGTATATCTTGTTTAGGAATTTTTCTCCTTGTTTTTCTATGTTTTCTTTTATTCTTTCTATTTCTATTATATCTGTTCCACAGGCTATTTTCATAAGAAATCTCCTTATTTCTTCATTAAAACAATAAAATTTATTATATTCAAAGCTAACGATGCACCTAGCATTATTGCAATAAAAATTATTAACTTTCTATTTTTCTCTACGTTCATATCTTTATACAAAACATCGTACTTGCTTTTCACTTCAACGTACAACTTCTCTAATTCCAAAGTTTCCTTCATTTTTGAATCTAACTCTGTGCCAGTTTCGTCTTCAGTTATTTCTTGCACCCAAAGCTTCTTTGTAAAATTCGCAAATTGTTTTCTTGCTGAATTTACTTTTCTAGGATTTTTGAATTCTGCCTGCAATTTTTTTAAGTATATTTTTTTATACAAATTTAATATATATGTATAAAGATATTGATTTTCGTATTCTGCTGGTAGTATTGTGTAGTTGTTCATTTCCGCACTTGATGATAACAGTGCTACTGATTGCTTTGTTAATGCCAATTTTGCATATTTCCATTTTGATAATGTTACTAATTTTTTTGCTTCAATTGTTTCTAAATTTACTTCTTTATCAGCTGGCAAAATGTTAGCATATTTTACAAAGTGATGTTTTATCTTTTCAAATTCATTTGTAGCATTCCATGCTTCTTGGTCTACACATAAATATGAAAATGTTAAAAATCTTTCTACATTTATATCTAGTTCCATTGCATCAACATTTGAATCTGTAATGCTTTTCAGCAAATCTTTAAAGGTCTTTACGTCTGCAAAATCTCCTGTTTGCAAGCGAATATTATCATATGAATCTAGTTTATTTCCGTCTTGGTTTATATCTCTAAATTTGTAATTGAAGTTTAATATGTTTGCAAAACTTGTCTCTTCTTCTACATTTGTTTTTATCAAAACAAATCCTATTCCCGTCTTAAAGCATACAACTTCTATCTTTTGTATATTAAAGAATATTCCTTTGTTGTCGTCAACTTTTCCTTGGATATCTTTTTTCAAATTATATTCAAATATGTTACATGGATATTTGCTAAGTAGTGCTGCTCCGTGTTTCCACTGGCAATTCTCCAAGATTTTTTATTTTTTCGCTATTTAATCCAAAGCTTGAAAATAGGAATTCTCTTGCTTTTGGTAAAAAGTATTGGTACATTTTTAGATCTTTTTCTCTTTGAAATACTTTCAACTCAAAATTTTTGTCTTTTAACATTTTTTGTATGTATTTTTGGTATTTCCCTTCTTTTATTATAAAGGGATGTATAAAATATGTGTATTGATAGTTCGTCTTTAGTTCCATTTTTATCACCTTTCTTATTATAATTGATTATAATAGTTCATATTAAGGTCTTTTCCTAAGTGCCATCTTCCAACAAAATCAACTTTTAAATAATCGTCTAAATTGTATGTTGGTTCTTGTACAAGTTCTCCTTTTGCGTTTATTGCTCCCCATTTTCCGTCTTTCTTTACTGCTGCATATCCATATATATTTTGATTTCCTGCATCATCATATTTATAATCCACTACAACCTTTCCGTCTTTGTCTACAAATCCATATTTTCCGTCTTTTTTGCTTAAAAATAAAGTTGTTGTTGCAAATATGTCAGCTTCTTTTCTTTCTTCAAATCTGAAATTGTAATATTTATATTCGTCATCTTGTCTTAGTTCAATATAACCTTTTTCTTCGTTTAAATCTGTTAATATCCCTGTTTGTTTTACTTGAAATTCGCTGTTTAAAATTTCATCATTGTATTCTTCGTCTTGAGCAATGTATAAATCTGCTTTTTCGTTATATGTTATTGATAAATACTTGAATTCTACTTTTGTATTATTCTCCAAGTCTACTATTCCATATTTGTTGTCTTTTTTAGCAATTAGTATTCCAGTTTTTGCTTCTTTTAAGTCATCATATGCTGCTTCTATTGTTTTTTCGCCTGTTTGCTTCATAACTCCATGTTTATTTCCGTTTTTATAAATTACTCCATTTTCTGTATCTTTTAATATCCCTGTTATTTCGTCATATCCTTTGCTAAGCACTTCTGTTCCATCTTTTTTTACTAGCACTTGGCTATTTCCTTGTATCACAACATATAAGTCATTTTTATAGACTTTTGTTACTCCATCATATTTCGCTTCTAAAATTTGATTATTTGAAAAATTTACTATTCCAAATTTTCCATTTTCATTTTTTACTATAAATCCATCTTTATTGTCTTCTCCTAGGTCTTGAATATCTTGATATTGTGGCTCAATTATAATTTTTCCTTCATTGTCTGCAATTCCTGTTTTCTCATCTTTTACTATTTTTAGTGAGTTTTTTACTTCTGGTTGTGCTATTATCTCGTCATATTCACATGGTAATAATTCTGTTCCATTTAAGTTGATTGTTCCGTATTTTTCACCTTTTTTTACTCTTAATACATTTTCTTCATACCATGCATTATTATTCTTGTCCATATTTTGAATTGCTTCTATCTGTTCATAATTCGTGAATATTTCTTCATTCTTGCTGTTTAGTGCTTTTGTTTTGTAAGTACCTGTTGTGTAGTCTACATCATATGTACAAATGAATACATCATTTTTACTGTTTGGAACCACTATCATTTCTGCATATGCTGGATCTATTACATAACTGCCTGTTTCATCAATTACTCCCCATTTGTTGTCTTTGTATGCTGCAAAGTAGCTTTTGCTTGTTATTCTTCCCTCTTCTTTGCTTTTGTCAAATATCCCTTTGACTACAAATATTGACATTATTAATACTACTATTGCTAGTATTACCGCTATTACTTTTTTTATGTTTAGTTTAGGTTCTTCGTATCTTCTTCCCTTGTTTGACCTTGGCATTTAATTCACTCCTTTTTACGCTTACACTATATCATATTTCGCTACTAATTGCAATTGGTTTTTGATGTTTTTGGGGACGGAGCAAAAAAACATCGATCCCCAATGGCAGAAACCTGCCAAAAAGGTCCGTCCCCTTTGGCAGGCTTCTATTTTTCAATTATTCTAAATGTTACGATGCTCATATCATCTTTGGCAACACCAAAATTATTATCGATTGCTTCATTCAAGATTAGTTCTGATATTTTTTGAGTGTTTGTTGTTTCTATGTCTTCTAGCATATATTTCACCCAAAGCTCTTTGTTTTTGTATTCTATGTTTGAGTCTAAAATTCCGTCTGAGCACATTAGTACAATGTCACCTGTTTTTATGTCTCTATCAAATGTTTCTACTTCGCTGTTTTCTACTATTCCTGTTGGTAGCGAGCTTGATTTTATTAGTTGTACTCTTTTTTTGTTTTTTATGTATGTTGGGCATGCTCCGCTTTTGATAAATTCGATATTTCCTTGGTATAGGTCTACAATCGCGATGTCAAGCGTTGCAAATGTTTCGATGTTTTTGTTTATTAATGATGTGTTTATTAGTTTTAATGATGTTTCTTTGTCAAATCCTGATAGTAGCAGATTTTCTAACATCTTTAATGCTTGTTTGCTAGATTTTTTTGCTTCTCGTCCTGTTCCCATTCCGTCGCTTATGGCTATTAAGTATTTTCCGTCTTTTAGTCTGATATTTAGTATGCTGTCTCCTGATTCTTCGCTTTTGCTTTTTGTTGCTGATGTCATTCCAAGTGCCATTTTGTATTTGTCGTCTGATAGGAAGTTTAAGATTTTTTCTGTGCTTGCATCATAGTTTAGTGCAATTTTTTCTTTTAGAACTTTTGTTAATATTTGCTCAAGTGTGTCTATTTCTGATGTTTCTAAACTGATACTACTATAAATTTCTATCATATATCTTGTTTTGTGTTTTATTACCACATCTTCTATTTCTATATTTTTTTGTTTTATTAGTTCTAATATTTGTGCTTTTTCTTTTTCGTATTTTTCTTCTGCTTGTATGTCTTTTTCTATTCCTTCTGCCATGCTTCCTATTGCTTTTGAAACTTCATTTAGTTGTTTTTTTATAGTTTTCTGATTTTGCTCTACTTTCTTTTGCCAAATGAAGTCTGATTTAGTTACTTTGTATGACAAGTTTATAATTCTAATTATTTGTAAAATATCATTTTCCAATTTTTGGCTAATATCTTCATCATCAAATCCTATTATGTAGCTATTGTTGTCCGCAAATATTTTTAGCAAGTTTGTTCTATCTATTTCCTGCTTTTCTATCATATATTTGAATATGCTATCAACTATTTCTCCTTCTGTGTTTGACAAATCTTCAAATAAGATATTATCCTTATGGTTGTCTAAGTTGTTCAACATTTCTGATATGAATATTTGCTTGTTTTTAGCTATTAACTCTTCTTGTGTTTTGCTTTCTTCTACTTTATATGTTGTTGCCATTTCTTGAATTGCTTCTGATACATTGTTTAAACTTGTTGCTACTTCTTTACTTTTGTTCAATGCTCTGCTTGGTACTACTGGCAAAAATCTTCCATTTCCTATAAATTCTTCTAGGTCTATATTGAAAGTTTTTGGTACTGCTAATAGTCCTATTGATGCGACTAATATCTCTTTAAAGTGTATCAGCTCAACTGTGTAACCATTAGATGCGTAAGCTAATACGATATTTCCAACTGCAAAACCTGCAACTACTCCTACTTTTCCAAATCTATTTAACAATCCTGCAATTAGTCCAGAAATTGCGTATGCTGCTATCATAATTGGTTCTGTACCAGTAATAATCCCTAAAGTCACACCTATTGTCACACCTGAAGTTGCACCTACTAAAACTCCATTTTTCCAGCCTAAAATCATTACAATTAATATGCTTAATATATTACAAATGCTAAGTCCGAATAGACTTAAATCTCCAAATCCACATACAGCAATTGAAAGCAATAAACTTGCTCCTATCACTTCTTCTATCGAAAATGCTCTTTGTTTGTAAAATTCTTGTACTAGTATTACTGAATTCACAAATATTTTGTAAAATACTAATGCTATTATTGATACTGTTATCGCTGATAATACATCATATAATGTAAATGTGCTCATTGCAAATTGTATTACTTGCATTAATAATGTTGATATAAATATGTTTTTCCCTATTTTTATTTTTTCGTTTCTTTCTTTTTCATTGTAATATGGCTTTATTATAAAGAAGCTTACTATTACAACAAGCGCTGTTAGAAAATATCCTAATGCCCCACCTATGCCAAACTTTATTGCATTTCCTATAATTGATACTATTATTACTCCTAGTAATGGCACAGAAGAAGCAAAGCATGCTCCTAACATGCTTATGCTGAATATTGAAAATTCTCCGTTTAAACTAACTAATGACAGCATAAATGATACAAGATATATTGCAATATTCTCTTTTGTGAATATTTTTGAGAATAGGTTTATTTTGTGTTTTGCTTCTCTTGTATTTTTGCTATCTATTTCTATTGTGTCTTCATTTATATTTTGAAACATCCTTACCACCTCTTCTTATTTATAGGCTTATTTTACTACTTGTCCTTTGTGGTTTTTGTCTTTTTTGGTCTTCTTGTTAAAAAAAGTTTTCTACTTTTTTTGATTTATTTATTTTTGTTTTTATTTTTTACTTTATTTTATGAGTTTTATTTTATTATATATTGTCAAAAAATGCAACACAATTGTCGAAACTTTTAAAATTACCAACCCTGCCATTAGGGACGGACCTTCTTGGCAGATTCCTGCCAAAAAGGTCCGTCCCCAGTGGCAGGGTCACAAAAAGAACGAGATAAATTTATCTCGTTCTTAAAACTTCACTATTCAGAACTTTTTTGGCTTGTCCCAAAAAGTTTTTTTATCCATAGTACACCTACACCTAAGATTACTAATGCACCTATTCCAACTGATATTGGTAATATATAATTTAGGTCTTCACCAGTATGTGGTGATACTTTGAATGTTTGTGCCATATCGTCATCTGATTCTACCTTTTTACCTAAACCTGGTACGTAGTTTCCTGGTATTGATTGTTTGAATATTCCTCCACCGTCTTTGCGTAGTGATATAACTTCTGCTTCGTTTTGTATATCTATATCACCTGCTATTGTTGTTAATACTTTTGTTACTGTTAGTTCTAGTGGTTTTATTTCTGTTGGAAGTCCTGCTACTCCTGATCTTTCTGCTACTAATCCTCCTTGGTTGTCTATTTTTGTTGTGGTTAGGATTATTCTGTTTGCTATTGCAGATTGCCTTTCATCATAAACTCTTTCTGCTACTTCGTTTGCTCCTTTGTATTCGCTTAGTTCTCTTTTTGTCCATCCTGAGCTTGTGTAAGTAGTTTCGTTTTCATTTATTGCCCATTGGCTATCTGCATAGTCTGCTATTTTTGTTATGTTTATTTTTACTGGGTTTGTAATGTTTAGAGTTCCATATGCGTAGAATTCTTCGTTCCTGTAATCTCTTTCACTTGTGTTTTTTACTTTTATTTCATATTTTACTTCTACTGTTGAGCCTTGTAGTATTTCATTATCTATTTCTAGTTTTGCAAATCCTGGGTCTTTATCTACATTTCCTTCTGCTCCCTTAACAGCTGTAAAGTTATCCCTTTTTTCGCCTACTGGTTCACCATTTTCATCTAAATCTGTATCTACAAGAACTTGACCATTTGCTAATGTTGCTTTTACGTGTTTCATTTCTTTTATTAATTCTACACTTTGATGTGGTCTTTCTATTAATCCAAAGTCTACATTTGGTATATGATATGTTGGTACTGGCTCGTATTTAATAGTTTGATCTTCTTTGATTGGTACTTTATCTCCGTCTTTTAATGTTTCTATTACTGATGGTGTTCTTAAGTTTTCTATGTCTATTGCCATTTCTGGTGTTGATGATATCATTTTCTTGCTTGTATCTGTTGCTGTATTGTGGTTTACTTCACGTGAGTTTAGTTCATTGTCTAACGCTGTTCTTGTTGCATAATCGTCTGTTGCGTCTGAAAGTCTTGGCGTTGTATCTTGATACCATTTTGTTCCGTTATGTCTGTTTCTATCAAATATTGTTGCTTTGTAGCTTTGTACTGAATATGTTTCGTCTCCCCAAGTAAATCTAACTTCATAGTCTCCTGCTGCAAAGTCGTTGAACTTGTATTCTCCGTCAGTTCCAGTTGCTTCAAGTGTTTTTATTGGTACCCATTTGTTGTATTGACCTGTTCTTTCGTCTACTTCTTTTCTCCAAAGTTCAACTTTTACATTTTGAATTCCTACTTCGTTTGAATCCAATTCTCCATTACCTTGTCTAATATTTTCGCCATTCAATAGTTCTTCAATTGCTTGGTCTTCGAATATTTTACCTGATATTTCTCTTTCTTCTGCTGTTGCTTTAGGTTCTAATTGAATTGGTGGTGCCCAGTCTGTGTCGTCTTCATATGTGTTCATATTTCCTGGTTCTACTGTTCCTGGATTTGAGTTTCTGTCAATTCCTGCATATACTGCACCATTTTCATCCAATATACTGTATGATGTTATTTCTATTACATTATCTAGCGTCTCTCTTGAGTTCATAATTTCAACTACTGCTTCTCTGCTAAGTCTAAATTGTACATATATTTCTTTTGAATTTCCTTCATTTTCTGTTACACCACTTATTCCTTTGATTGAGCCAATTTCTTCAGTTTGTATAAGTAGTTTTTTATACTCATTATTATAGTCTTGTTTTGTAAAGCTTATTGGATTTGTTACATTCGCGTTTGCGTCTATCGTTCTTCCTACAACAATTGAATCTTCTTCATATCTACTGTCATAGAAATCTGCAATTTCGTTTACAACTGCTTGTACATTACTTGAATTGTTTCTAATTCCTAGTCTATATGTTAAATATACTTTTAGTTCTCTGTCTTTGTCTGCACTTGTAAATTCGCTATCTGGTGTATATATCGCTCTTTTATATGATGTATTGACATATTCATTTTTGAATTTTACACCTATTTCGTATCCATCTCCACCACATTCTTCTGGATTTGTGAATTTTCTGTCATATTGATAAACTTGTCCACGACCATTTAGTGTAAGTTTTACGCTTTGTAAGTCTTTTTTTACAGATAAATCTGGTTGTTCTCTTTCTTCTATTCCTAGGTTGATGTTTTCTAGTTCTTGTGTTTCATCTCTTCTTATTGCTTCTGGTGTTTTTATTTGGTCTAAATATCCACCATATCCGTTGTATGTAGTTGCGTTTATCATATATTTGTCTGCAACTCCATTAACTGGGAAGTTTGCACCTTCATATCCATATTCTTGGTTTGTTCCCTCTAAGTCTAATGTACTTGTGTTGTTTTGCTCAAAATATCTTAGTGCAGTGTTTCCTGTTCCACCGTCATTTGCTTTATTGTTTGTTATCACTTTAAATTTGTTATTAAAGTTTGTTCTTGCATTTGCCTGTATTCCGTTTTCTGCTGCTTTACTTGTATTCGCTGCTAACATATCTTTTAATGGTACTGATTGATAACTCATACCATTGTAACTAAATTCTACATAGTATTGTGTTATTTTGTCTATTTCTATATTGTAAAATTTATATTTTCCTTCTTCTAGTTGTTCTGTTTTCTCTACTTGTTTTCCATTTTCTAGTCTTGTATATTTTAATGTTTCACCTGTTTTTACTTGTTGTACAATGTTTCCTCTACTATCTCTTAAGCTTACTGTTACATGGTTTACAAGTCTATCTTCTGCATCATCTGTTCCGTCAGTTGGTGTTCTGTATAAATAGTTTTTTATCCACTCTTTTCCTGCTCCTCTGTCTTCCCATACAAGTCCTGATATTCTTATGTATTTTTGTGTGTTGTTTATTGTTATACTTTTTGTTCCTCCTACGGCTTCAAATGTTACTCTTCCTACTTCTAGTGGTTTTTCTTTGCTTACTTCTTCAAATCCGTTTTCAAATGCGTCTGGATGTACTACTTCATATATTATGTATGTTCCTTTTTTTGTAAGTTTGTTTACTGTGAATTCTCCATTTCTGTCTGTCATGAAAGTTGTTGCTTTGTATATGTCTTTTACATATCTTTGGCTTGTTTGGTTTTTTATATTTACATATGCATCTTGGTCTACTGAGTATACAACAAAGCCTATTTCTTCCATTGCTTCTCCTGTTCCGCTGTTTATTTTTTTGATGTTTAATCTGCTTTCTTCCACACCTGGTAATATCAATTTTAATTCTCTATCTTCATCTTTTTTGGCTGATCCATAAAAGAATCCTATATCTTGAACTAAAACATTTATACCTTCTCCTACTACCATTCTTGCTCTTATGACTTTTTCTTTTGCTGTTGTTTTTAATTCAATTTCTTTAACAGAATTTACTTCTCCTTTATACACTACATAAAACTCATCTCCCATATATTCCCCTATGGATTTTATATCTTTTATGCTTTTTCCATCTACACTACATAATTCTGTTTCTAAGATTTCACTTTCTCTTGTTCTTATAATCGCCTTTGAGTTCATTTCACCATCTTTATGATTTAAATTATATGGTCCTATAAAAGTATATTCGCCATCATATCTTATTTCCTGTTTTGCACCTTCTCCTTTTATTGAATTTGTATTGAAAACTGTCTCTGTATTCATTTTTGCCACATTTTTTGCATAGTTTTGAGCTTCATCATATAAATCTGCATTATAAGCTCTTCCCCAAGACCAAATTCCATTCTCTGGCTCACGATTATTAGGTCTATAACTTATATTTCCACTTAAATTTTCTCTAAGCCAATGCATTATTTGTGTTTTCCAAGGGCCCTCCCACTGCCCTCCAGCGTCTATATAGTCTTCCAGTTGTGTGGATTTAGATAAATAATATGCTAATCTATAATACTTTATCTTTTCTGTCTCATTTGTAAGTGTTCTTTCATTATTTGTATCATCCTTAATAACAACGTCTTTTCCTATGTCAAAAACATATCTAACTTTTGCACGAAATTCGCTGACATAACCTGCGGTTGGGTGCCCATAACAAAGAGCTCCTTTTCTTACTATTTCTTGTCCTGTTGATTGAGGTCTCGGTGACCACTCGTTAGTACTATACGGTGTGTGTAAGTTATCTGGTACCTTACTATCCAGCCACGCTTCGCCATTTATATGAATAGAATCAAGAATGCCATAAAATGGTGGTGTTTCTCTGTATCCTTCACTCGAATAAAACTCTGCTGCTGTAGAAAATGCTGGAAGCATAAATATTATGGCTATAGCTATTAAAATTATTGATATTGTATTCTTTTTCATATTTATCTTCCCCCTTTCTATCCTAATACTTTTTTCTTTATAAAGTATATTCCTGTTGCAAGGATTGCAATTGATATTATTATTGTGGTGTAAAGTATTATACTACCTGTTTTTATTGATATAATAACATCTGCGTTACTCATGTCATCTTCTTTTTCGTCTTTATTTCCTGGTGTAGAGTCTATATCGTCTAACATACGTTCATTATAATGGTTATTAATTTCAGCTTTGTTTAATATTCTTCCTGTATTGTCTTGAGTCATATCTTTTGTTAATGTTAAATTAATTGTTTTTGTTTGCCCTGGTAAAATTATTTGGTTTGCTAATGCTGTTGCATATAAATTTCCATTTGTGTTTTGTCTCCATCCTGGATTTGATTGATTACTGAATTTTAAATCACTTGGTAAGTAATCTACAATTTCATTTGCATAACCAGCTACGTCTCCTTCATTTGTAATTTCTATACCATATTCTATTGTAACTTTACTATTAGCTATTTTTTTCGCATCTATTTCGACTTTAGCAAGTTTTTCTTTATTGTATGAAATTACTCTGGTTCCATCGCTATTTTGTACTGTTATTCTATTTATATATTTTTCTAATTTTAAGTCAAATGTCTCTGATTTGATAAATCCTGCATCTATATTTGCTAAGTTTGTGTTGTCCAAGTTTAGCTCTTTTGTTTTTGCACATTTAATTTGCTCATTTTTCAATTTTATTGTAGCACTTATGACATCTGAATTTTGACTTTCTGCTACTCCTTCTTTTTGATATTCTGTTATATAGTAATTTTTACTGTCATATATAAATATTACACTATATTTGCCTTTCTCTATTTCTTTGAATTCATACATACCATTTTCGTCTGTAGTTGTAATTGCTTCGTTTCCGTCTTTGTCTTTTGCAATATTTTGAGTTTTTTCATCTAACAACATTACAGTTGTATTTGGTAATCCTTTTTCTTGGAGATCTCTATTTCCATTTTTATCTTCATCAATCCAAGCAATTCCAGATATCCTATGCTTTGTTTCATCTTTATCTGTTGGGTCAGTACTAGGATTATCTTTGTTTCCTTCTATATCAAACTCTACTGTATTAACATTTACATTAATACCTGTACCACTAAGTTCTACTTTATTTATTATTTTATTTTGGTTTTCTAATGCAATATTTAATTTAGTATCTATAATTATACTTACTTTTTCTTCTTTATTAAGAAAAATTTTTGTATCTATTATCCTGTCTTTTGGTAGAAATTCTTCTTTACCATCCTTTACTATTTTTATACTATTTATTTCTAACCCCCTTTGTAAAACATCTATAATATTAATACCTGCTTCTTCATCTGAATAATCTTTTAGTCTTTCTATGTTTATTGTAAAAATTATATTGTCTCCATTTTTTACAGTACTCTTTGATATATTAGTAGTTTGATTTGCAACTATTTGAAAACTAATATTTTTTATTGTTCTCTCTTGATAATTAGAAACATATTTTATATCTTCATAATCAGCTGTGAAATATTGTGTTATTACGCACTCATTCCCTTCTATATATTCTTTAATAGGAATTTTGATATAAATATGTTGACTTTCTCCTGCTGATATTTCGTCTATTTTGAATTTTGCAACACAATCTTTATATTCTATAAAACTTCCACCTTCTACTAAAAGGCTTTGTGTTGAAAATTCTAGTTCATTTGCTATTGGAATATTAACCATAATGTTATTTACTTTAGTATTTGAAATATTTTTTATTTCGAAGTCTAGCTCAATTGCACCTCGGCTCACTAAAACTTCTTGTAATGACACTAAATCTTTTAATATCAATTTTAGTTTACCCTTATTTATTTTGTTTGTTATATTTTTAATTGTTTTTTCTTCTATACCTTCTGCTGTTACTTTTACTTGTCCAGTTATCGTTTGTTCGCTTTCTGTAATTTCTTTTACAGCAACTTGGTAACTCACTTCTTTTGTTTCTCCTGCTTTTATTTCATCTACTTTAATTATTTTTGAAGTTAAGTTAGCATCTTCTATATAATTTATAATTTCTCTTTCAATTCCACCTATCACTTCTTTATGAGTTACTTCTCCATAATAAATAGCATTAGTATTTGTAGCTTCAAGAACTAGGTTTTTAATATCTTTATCTGTATTATTTGTTAATGTAAGCACATATTTTATAGCTTGACCTTCTTGAACAACATCATTTTCTTGTAAAGTTTTATCTCCACTTTTAGCAACTATTGCAACACCTATTCCATTAACATCTTCTGTAATTTGAGCTGGTTGTTCTTCTTCAGCAGTTGCTTCTGCACTTAATCCCATAGCAGAAACTGTTGATTCTTCGCTACCTTGATAATTGTACTGTAATTGTGTTTTTGTGTATAAACTTTCCCCACTTTCCACATTTTCTGGGATATATAAATTATATTCTGCACTAAAGCTTTCTTTTGGTTGTAATTCGTCTTCTAGTGTTACTTTAAATGCTTTTACTGTGTCTAACTCTTCTGTTGTTGGCTTCCATTCTTCACTTTGTGCTTCTAAGTCACTTCTATCTGTGAAATATATACTTGCTTTTTTGTTTTGTGCTGTTATTACATTTTGTAAATTTGCTTCTATTGTTGTTTTAAATGTTTGGCTATCTATTTCTTCTTCGTCTCCAATTTTACCTAGTATAGATACATCTTTTATTGGTTCTTCATAGTTGTTTATTACATTTATTGTTCTCTTTGCAAGTTTTGCTTCTTCGTTTGTGTCTAATTTTGCATTAACTACTTTGTCATCGTTAGTTTCTATTGTTTCTCCTGAATTAGAGTAGTTTTCTAATTTGTTTGTCATTAGCACACCGTGTTTTGAGTTTATTTTAATTGGTACTTCATCTGTAAATTGTTCTGCTGGTCTGTTTTCATTTGTATATGTTAGTTCAATTTTTTCATCTTTTGATGGCACTGTGTTTGCTATTGTTATGTCTGCAATTATTGCTATTTGAATTCCTTGTGCAAGGCTACCTGCAAAGTTTGTTTGTTCTCCTGATAATTCAAGTATTATTGCCTTTTTGCCGTCTTCTCTGTTTTGTAATCCTATTTTTGATATTTTTATTTCGTCTTCAAAATTTAGTTGAGCTGTTTTTTTGACATCTATGTTTAATTCTTGTGGTAATACAATTTGTATTGTTGGGTTTTTATATAGGTCATATTGAGCATCATCACTTTTTAGTGTTAGTATAAATTGTACGTCATTATTTGCCTGTAATGTTGATAAACTTGTATTGCTCACTTCTAATTTTGCTTCTGTTTTTGTATCATTTAAAGCTATTTCTGCACTACTTGTAGATTGTTTGTCTCCATTTGTTACAGTTCCATTTAGGTTTAATTTGTTGAAGATTTTTAGTTGAGCTTTTGTGTAGTTTGCATTTCCTTTTATTGCTTTTGCATTTTTTATAACAAAGTTTCCTTCTACTTGTGGTTTGCTTGTTACAACTTTTATATAATCAGTTGGTTCGCTATAATTCACTACAATATTTCCTGCTTCATCACTTTCTGTTTCATTTGTTATTTTTGCTATTTCAGCATTTTCTTTGTTTAGTATTTGTATTTCATAGCTTTCACCAAAAATTCTCTCTAAATCTGCTTTGTTAAATATTGTAGATTTATATATTGTTACGGCTCTGTACATTCTGTCTCTTTCATCTGCAAATGTCTCTTCTTGATTTGTTAACTCGATAGCTTCTGTCTCTGATGCCTTAGATATTTTTATTGTATTATTTTCTTCAAATGCTGTTTCATTTTCTGGGTTTGCATACATATATCCTTTATATAGGCTATTTGTTGCTTCTTTTACTACTTCAACAATATTCCCTTTTTCTTCTGCTTGTACTTCTACATTTTCTGATTTTACTATCGCTTCAGCTTTTGTGTATAATTGTGTTGATACTGTTGTATCTAAATTTATTGTTGAACTTGCTGTTTCTACTTCGTTGTATGTATAAATTACATTATATTCATTTACGGCATTTCCCCAGCTTGCTTCGCCATTTTCATTTAACACATTTGAGTTTACTATCTCTAAACTTCCGTCTTCTGGATTGTACTTTATTTGTTCAGCATCTAGCTTTACTCCATTTGCTAATACAATTACTTCTTGTGGATATTTTCCACTTATTTGTTGTGTCTTTATATTTATCGTCTCTTGTTTTCTTGGCAATATATTGTTTGGAACATCTGTGTATATATTTTGTTGTATTAAAATTTCTCCTTCGCCTAAATTTATATATTTCCCAACTTCTTGAGTAAAACTTACTTCTGTATCTACTGTCCAATTTAATTTTATTTTTCTTTGTGCTTCAACACTTGTATCTATTTCATTATTGTATGTTCCTGTTAAATTTACATTTATCTCTTTTTCAAAATAATCTTCTGAAAAATTATTTGCTTGTTTAAATTTTATTGGAAGCTCAATTATTGCATCATTTGAATATATGATAGAATTTAGCTCTATTTCATTCTTCTCTACATCAACTTTCTTTATATATTCACTTGCTATTTTCTCTTTTATAATAGTAAAGTTCGGATTTTCTATTTGTATCTTGGCATCTTTTAAAACACCCTGATTTTTAACATTTACATTTAAAACCAAAGTTTGCTCTTCTGCTAAATTCGCACTTCTCTCATGCCCTTTACCTTCTCCTAAATTAAAATACACATCAAACTTAACATTGTTTGCGTTAGTATCTTCGCTTTGACTTTCTAGCCCTACCGAAAGTGCAATAGACATCGTCTGACCTATTATCACAAAATATGTTGACATTAGTGTGATTATTAAACTTACTATTACTGTTTTTTTGATTGCTCTTTTCATTGCAACGCCTCCAAACTATTATTATTTTCCTATCATTAATGATACAATATTTAAAAAATTTTTCAATAGTAGTTTTTTCCTTAATATTAAAATCCTGCCAAACTCCCTTACGGAAAGACATCTGCCGCCTTTATTATCTGTTATATTACTTTTTTGTTACATTTTCGTTACATGCCAACAGGGACGGACCTTCTTGGCAGATTCCTGCCACTGGGGACGGTCCTTCTTGGCAGGATCCTGCCAAAAAGGTCCGTCCCCAGTGGCAGGGTCACAAAAAGAACGAGATAAGTTTATCTCGTTCTTGAAATTATTTTATTTGAAGATTTTTTCACTTCCCCAAAGGGCCTTTTTTATTACAATTATTCCTACTCCTAAGATAGCTAGCGCTCCTATTCCTATTGCTATTGGTAGTATGAAGTTCATGTTATCACCTGTGTTTGGTGTTACTGTAACTGTTTGTGCCATGTCGTCGTCTGGTTCTGTTTCTACCTTATATCCTGTTCCTGGTACGTAGTTTCCTGGTGTTATTGTTGTTGTTTTTGTTGGGTCATTAGGGTCTTCTATTGTTAATAGTCCTCCACCTGTTTTTGTTATTCTTGTGATTTCTGCTTCGTTGTCTAGTTCTACGTCGTTATTATTTATTGTTGTTAATACTTTTGTTGCTACTAATCTTACTGGTTCTGATGTGTCTGCTCTTGCTATTGCTTGGTTTCTTAGGTATTCTGTTTGTAATATTATTCTATCGTTTATTTTTGTTTCTCTTCCGTTGTATACTTGGTCAGATATGTCACTTCTTATATCGTCACGTGTTTTCTTGTCCCAACCGTATTTTGAATATGCTTCTTCATTTTCGTTAACAGCCCATTCTTTATCTAGGTAGTCTGTAATTTGTTTTACTGTTATCGTAACTGGTCTTTGTGTAACTGCTGTTCCTCTTCTTGTTGTTCCATATGTATAGAATAGTTTGTTTGCATAGTCTACTTCACTAGTATTTTGTACTGATAGTTCATATGTTATTTGCAGTGTTGAACCTTGTAATATTTCGTTATCCATTTCTATTTTTACATTTCCATTTGCATATCCTGGTTCTCCGACATTGGTTGGTCCGAATGATTGAAGGCTAGATGTTTCTGTTGGTATTATATTGTAATTTTCATCTATATCTGCATCTATTAGAACTTGACCATTTGATAGTGTTAATTTGACATGACTTATCTTTTTAAGTAGCTCGTAATTTTGTCTTGGTCTTTCTATTATACCGAAGTCTAAATTTTGCATTTGATGTTGTCTTCTTCCTCCGAATGTATCTTCTTCTCCTGGTACTTGTGGTTCACTTGGTCTATTTTCTGCTCCTGGATTGTATATTTCTGTTGGGTTGTATTCTACATCTATTGCCATTTCTGGTGTTTCTGATACCATTACTTTGTTTGTATCTGCTTCTGTGCCGTGTTTTATTTCATTTGGATCACTCAAGTCTCTGTCGATGCTTTCTCTTGTGTCTGCTATACTTCCTGAAATTAGTTTATCTTTGTCTGCGTCATCATATGTATCTGTTGCATCTGAATATCTTGGTTCCAAACTTTGATACCATTTTTCTCCATTATGTGCTTCGTCATTGTATATTGTTGCTTTATAGTTTTGTGCTGTGTATTCTTTATCTACATCTACTATGTGTTCTTTTCCACCCCAAGTGTATCTTATTACATAATCTCCTGCTGCAAAGTCTTTTATTGTATACGCTCCATATGAGTCTGTTGTTGTTGTATATTCTGATTTTACTACCCAATCTCCATAGCTTCCGTTTTCTCTTGCTTCTTTTCTAAGCAATTCTACTTTGACTTTTGGAATTCCTGGTTCCCCTGCATCTAATTGTCCATTACCTTGTCTTACACCATCAGCTAGTAATTCTTCAAGTGGTAAGTCTTCGAATACGTTTCCTGTTATTACTCTTTCTGCGTTGTATTCTAGTCTTAGTGATGGTGCTGCATCTGTATCTGCTTCGTATGTATCTTTGTCTCCTGGTACTGCATTTCCTGGATTTGAGTTTTGGTCAATTCCTGCATATACTGCACCATTTGCATCAAATATTGAGTATGATGTTATTTCTGTTACGTTGTCTAATGGTTCTTGTGTTGTTCCTTCTTCTCCAAGAATTTCATATACTAGTTCTCTACTTAGTTTGAATTGTACATATATAATTTTAAATGATTGTTTTTCAATTCTTCCTAAACTTCTTGTGTCTATTTCTAACTTGTTGTAATCATTTTTTACATTAGCAATTGTATCACGATTATTAGAGTTTACTGCATAATCATTTCCTAAGTTTCTGAAGTTTATTTCATCTCCAACAGTTGCAGTATTTTCATCTAGGCTTGTACCTACTTTGATTTCTGCACCATAACTATTTTCTGCATATCTCTTATCATAGAAGTCTACGATTTGATTTATTTGTGCTGATAAGTTGCTTGAATTATTCTTTATTCCTATTGCATATGTTAGGTATACTTGTAATTCTCTATTTTCATCATTACTTCTGAACATTACGTCTGCTTTATAAATTGGTCTTGTATATTTCATACTTCCATATTTGTTTCCAAATTTCACGCCATAGTCATATCCATCTCCTGCACTTTCGTTCATATGTGAAAATCTCTTGTCATATTCATATATTTGTCCTTTTCCATTTACAAGTATTTTTACATTTTTTATATCTTTTTTAATTGATATATCTGGTTGTTCTCTTTGGTATACACCTAAGTTGATATTTTGTATTTCTGTTGTTCCGTCTTTTCTTATATCAGCTGGTGATTTTACTTTATCTAGATTTCCATTATATGCATTGTATGTAGTTGCATTTATTAAGTATTTAGATGCCACATAATTTATTGGGAATATTGCGCCTTCATATCCATATGCTTTGTTACTATTTGTAATTTCGTAATTTAAATCACTTCTATTATCTATTATTCCGTCATATAGCAGTCTTATATCTCCTGCGTCTCCATTAGCATTGTTGTTTGTTATTACTTTAAATTTATTGTTAAATGTTTGTCTAGCACTTCCCTCTGCTGCTTTACTTGTGTTCCATTGTGTTAGTCCTTTTAGCTCTACACCTTCATAACTCATTCCATTATAAACAAATTCAATATAATATTTATCTAATTGATCAATTTCTACTCTTTCAAATTTGTATGTATGCTCTCCTGAACTGATTACTGCATTTCCTACTTGTGTATCCATTGTTCTTATTACAGTGTTTCCTTCTTTTAGATTTACTGTTACATCTTTTAGTAGTCTGTCTGCATCATCATCATTTGCTCTGTATATTCCATTTCTTCCTGTTTCTTTTCCATCGTCTGCTGGAGTATCATCCCATACATATCCTGATAAATCAACATATTTTTGTCTATTTTTAATAGTTATTAGGTTTACGCTGTTATTTGATGTATTACTTGTGTTAACAGAGCTTTGTCTTACTACTTGTACTGTTGCTGTGTTTCCATTTCCTGAACCTCTATTGCTTGTCCATGAAATGTAATTTGCGTCTACTTCATAATATATATTATTTCCTACTGATGTTTCTATTATTCTGTATGTGTCTATTAACATATTGTAAATTTCTATGTTTCCGTTGCTGTCTGTTATAAATGTTGTTGCTGCATTTGGGTCTGTTGTCGTTCCTTGGTCTGTTAACTGAATTTTTTGTCTCACTTCTTTTTGTTCTGTTTTATTAGCTCCTGTTTTTGCTATGATGTATTCTCCTTTTGAGTTTGATATTTTGAAGCTAAATCCACCTAATGCTTTTCCGTTATCTGTGTCTTGTTTGTGTATTCTTAGGTTTCCTGTTTGTTTTGGATTTTGTATTGTTGATGTTACTAGTTGTCCTGATTTTACTGTTATGTTTGCTGTTACTGTTGCATTGTATCCGTAGTGTGGTATACTTGTTTCTCTTGCTGTGTATGTTCCTGGTGTTATGTTTTCTATTCTTATTATTCCGTTCTCATCTGTTGTGTGTGTTTGGTTATATCCGTTTGGTCCTGTTATTTGGAATACTACGTTTGGTAGTTTTACTCTTGCGTTGTCTGCATCTACTTTTTCGATTTCTAGTGAACCGTTGAATTGTGTCCATTCGGCATCACGTTGTTGCTGTACTGTTTCTGTTTGATTATATTCATTCCCCCAAATTCTCTTCTCTGTACATATTGGTTGGTACCCTTCTAGTACATAATGTCCTATACCTGAATCTTGATATCTTTTTGTAGCTGTTTGATTTCCTATTGCTCTTAGCCATACTTTTGATAATCCATTTGCACATTTTTCCTTTGGAATTTCTAAGTTAAATTCTCTTGTTCCGGTTAACTACATTTCCCCAATAATCTTCAACATGCCATCCATCAATCGAATTTCCATTTCCATCTCTTACATGTAATTCAAATCTACTTGCTCCTGATGCTGTATATTTAAATGGCCCATATATATATCTATCTCCCCCATCCGTCATACCTATTGTTGTATTATTTGCTGTTATAGATACTCCTCCGTGAATAAGTTGTATCTCCTATTTTGTGTCTTTGAATGTCTGTATCATATTTAGCCCAGCTATAAACTCCACCAGAAGACACAATAGAATTATTTTCACACTTTCCTTTTTCAAATGTTGTACTATGAAACCAGTCAAACAATCCACCGGGGAGAGTTCCAACACAAGAAGAAGTACAATTCCAGATATAAAGGCCTCCGCCGCCTGTATGTGTATAAAATGTCTCAACTCTATGATGCCATGCATTGTTCATTGAGTCTGCCTTTACTGTTGAATTATTAGCTATTAATATTACTAGGAACATTATACTCACAAATGCTGTTTTGCTAATCTTTTTAATATTTATTTTTCCTTTTTTAATAAGATATATCGCAAGTATTATAAGGATTAGTGTCGCTATGCTTATTATCGCTATGTAGACATATTCACCAGTACTTACTGCAATAATCAACTCCGCACTTGAAGAATTGTTTCCTGAATTAATTTCTGATGCTCCTGATATACTCATTGCTGTTCTTATTTCTGCTTCATTTATAAAGTTTCCTACTGTCTCTGATGTCATTTGTTTAGTAGCACTTATATTTAATGTTGTACTTTCTCCTGGCTCTATTCTTAAATTAGATTTGCTTGTATTTACATATTCTCCTTTTGCATCTCTTGGCCAACTTTTATTTGATTCATTTGTAATTACAAATCCACTTGGTAAAGTATCTGACACTCTTGCAACTGTTCCCGCAACTTGACCTACGTTTGTTATTACTATTTTATAATCAACTGTAACTGTTGCTCCATTTAGCTCTTTTGCTTTTATTTCTGTTTTTACAAGATTTTCATCGTTGTAATCATATTGTTTTGTTCCACTTGCAGTTCTTACTGTAACTTTAGATATATATTTATCTATCTTAAAATCGCAAGTTCCATTTCCTGTTTGTTCATTACTACCAAATGATGTACCTGGATTACTAGGATTTGCTGGATTCGTTGGAGTTACTGGAGTTGAAGGGTCGACTGGGTCGACTGGTTCTATTGGTTCCACTGGGTCGATTGGATCTACTGGATCAACTGGGTCAACTGGATTTTCTGGATCAACATAATCATATGGAAGTATTATGTGTGATACTTTGTTACTTATTTTATCGGGAATATTTTGAGCTGTTACACTTACAACATTTTCTATTTTCGTTTCTTCATACACCATATCTGCCATTGCTTTTATTCTTACTCTTGCTGTCTCATCCTTTGGTATCAAAATATATTCATCAACATCTGCTAATTTATTTCCTTCTTCATCAAATCTCTTACTACTAATATCAATAGTTTTGTCTTCCTCTTTTTCTAACCCTACTCCCATCAAATTATCTGATAGTATAACTTTCCAATTTTCATAAGTAATGCTAATTGCTTTTAATTCTTCTGGTATAAAGTCTAATAGTCTAACTTGTACATAATTATACTCTGTATCAGTTTCAACTGGTATTCCACCAATGTTCTTTATAGCCAACTCATACTCTATCTCATCTTTATATTTTACTTTTTCACCCTCATTCTTTGAACTCATAGAAACTTCTACATTTCTTAGGACAAGTTCCATTCTGCTTTCGTTTGACATAGTTCCGCTATCAGCTATTTCTGCATATGCTTTTATTGTCTCTATTGTACCATTTTCATCTTTTCTTTCTACTTCTCCATATTCTATATTTCCATATAATAGATAACGGTAATTTGTTTTTAGTTTAGCTGTAACTACATTATCTTCTGTTGTTTCTAGCTCTATATCGTTCTGAACTTTCCCTTTTAAGTCTCCTTCTTCTCCTTGTGTATATTCTGAATTTCTATAAACATACTCTGCATTACCACCTGGTCCCATATCAATATAGTCAAAGTGTGTAATTTCTGGATTGTAATTTTGAGGACCATCTTGCAATTTATATTTTACTTTTGCTACTGTTTTTAGTTTAAATTCTTTTGGCAAGTGAAATTTTACAACTGTCTCTTCTTTAGTATCTGATGCAATATTTAACACATATTGCCTTCCACCACGTTCTATATATGAACCTAAAAACATTTGCACATCAGAAGGTTCTACTGTATTAGTCATTTCAAATTTATGTACTAATTCTTCTCCTACAAATGAATTAATAATTGTTGTTATATCTTTTTCTTCTTCATTTTCTTGTAAATCTTGTACCTTTACTTCATAATAAAGATCTTTACTTTGTCCAGCTTCTACTGTTCCTATCTCTATTATTTTTTCTCTAAGGTTTTCATCAAAGTTGTATCCATATGAGTCCCTTATTTTAGTAAAATCCGCTTCTAGTTCCCCATATTTCACACCTTCTGGTATTGTAGCAACTAATACAACATTATCAATATCTTCTTCAGTTGTATTCTTTACTCTAATATTGTACTTAAGATACTCTCCCTCATGCACAACATCATCATTATAAACCACAGCTCCACCACGTGTAACCACAACTTCAGTTGTTAGGTCTGCTTGTTCTTCTGTGGATTCTGTTGTCGCTTTTATATCTTCTTTTGCTACTATTGCATCGTTTTTACTTAGACTGATACTTAGTGATATGTTAGTCATAGTTATTAGGCATGTCACTATTGTCAATATCAAAAATGCGTTTATTAATAGCTTAGTTTTTCCACTTACATTTCCGCTTCTCATATGTTTCCCTCCAAAATATCATTATTATCTAATATTAATGATACAGGATTTTTTTATTTTTTCAATAGCAGTTTTTTCCTATCCTAACAATTATCTCTATAAATCGCTTAGGGAAGGTAGTTTGACATTTATCATTCTACTTATTTTTACATTTTCATTACATTTTTGGATGTTTTTTGACAAATTTTTGAAAAAAGCTTCTAAATTACTTATTTACGTAAGGTTTCAGTTCGCAAGCAAAACTTTTTTGGTCTCTCCCAAAACGTCCAAAAAAAACCAACTCTTTTTTCAAGAGTTGGTTTTTATATTTAGCTATTTAGTTTTCTTTTTATCTAGAACTTCTCTTTTGATAAAGATTATTCCTGTTCCTAGAACTATTAGAGCCATAACTCCAATTACTACTGGCATTAAGAATGCTAAGTTGTCACCTGTATTTGGCACTACTACAAATGTCTCTGCCATATCATCATCTGCTTCTACTTTGTAGCCTGAACCTGGTACATAGTTTCCTGGTGTTGAGTTTTGTAATGTTCTTCCACCTGTTTTCTTTAATTCTATAACTTCTGTTTCATTGCTTAATTCTATGTCACTATTATTTATTGTTGTCAATACTTTTGTTGCTTTTAATTTTAGTGGATTTGTTAGGCTTTCTCCTGGTTCTAATGTTATTCTGTCTTCTTCTATTTTGTTTGTATATAATATTATTCTGTCTTTTATTTCTGAGTCTTGGCTTTCATATACTGAACTTGAAACTTCGTCTTTTATGTCGTTTATTTCTTTGTTTTGCCATTTATTTTCTTGGTTTATTGTTTCGTTCTCAGTATATGCCCAACCTTTGTCTAAATAGTCTATTACTTTTGTTGGCATTATTACTACTGGTCTTCTTTCTGGTATTATTCCATATTTGTAGAAGCCTTCGTCTACGTACTCTAGCTCACTTGTATTTGTAACATTTATTTCGTATGTTATTTCTACTGTTGCACCTTGTGTTATTTCGTTGTCTAGTTCTAGTCTTGCCATTCCGCTTTCATATCCTGCGTTTGTGCCTTTTACTGGTCCTAGATATACAAGTTTGTTTTGCACTCCTGCTATTTTTCCGTCTTTTATTGTTGCGTCTTCTATTACTTGACCGTTTTGTAATGTTACTTTTAAGTTTCTGATTTCTTTATCTAGTTTAAAGCTTTGTACTGGTCTTTCTATTATTCCAAAGTCTACGTCTTTAATTAGATATTGATATTGGTCTCCTGTTGATGCTGTGTATGCAGAGTCGTATTCTACTCCAACTCCGAAGTTTGGTGTGTTTGATTTCATTTTGTCTATTGTTGTTTTAGTGTCATGTCTTAGTGTTTTTATTTCTTCGTCTATTGCTAGTCTTGTGTTGTAGTCATCTGTTGCATCAGATAGTCTCTTGTCTACGTTTTTATACCATCTGTCTCCTTGGTGACTTGCTTGGTCAAATATTGTTGCTTTGTAGTCTTGTACTGTGTATTTTTCGTCTCCCCAAGTGTATGTTATTACATAGTTTCCTGGTATAAATCCTTCGAATTCGAAGTCTCCGTTTTCGTTTGTTGTTGTTTTTACTGGTTGTATTTGTGCGTTTTCGTCTATTGTTGCAAGTTCTACTTCTACATTTGGTATTCCAGCTTCGTTTTCGTCTAACTCTCCATTACCTTGTCTTATATTTTCTTTTTCTAGTTTTTCTTTTAATGCTTCGTCTTCAAATACTTTTCCTGTTAGCTTTCTTGCATGGTCTGCTACTTCTAGTTGTAGTGCTGGTGCGTGGTCTGTATCGTCTTCATATGTGTTTATATCTGTTGGGTCACAGCTTCCTGGGTTTGAGTTTTGGTCTATTCCTGCATATACTCCGTTTTCGTCAAATATTGAGTATGATGTTATTTCTGTTACATTGTCTAATGTTTCTCCTGAACCTAGTATTTGCTCTACTGCTTCTCTACTGAATTTGAATTGTACATATACGTCTTTAGCACTTTGTCTTTCTATTTCTCCAAGACTTTCTGTGTTTATAACCATTTTTTTGTACTCATCATTGTAGTTTCCTAGTTGTGTTGCATTTAATTGTCCTGTTATTGTTCCTGCTTCATCTATTCCTGTTCCTACTACAATGTAGTCTTCTTCGTATCTGTTGTCATAGTATTCTGCAATTTCATTTACTTTTGCAATTAGATTACTTGAATTATTTTTTATTCCTATTCTGTATGTTATATATACTTTTAGCTCTCTGCTTTGGTCTAGCTCGTTTCTGTATTCATAGTCTGCTTTGTATATTGCTCTTGTGTATTTCATTTGTCCGTAGTTATTGCCAAATTTTACACCTACATTGAATCCGTCACCATATTCTCCTTGGTTTACAAATCTTTGCTCATATTCATAGATATGGTTGTATCCGTTTATGCTAAGTCTTACGTTTTTAATGTCTTTTTTGATTGATAGGTCTGGTTGTTCTCTTCTATATAGACCTAAGTTGATGTTTGTTAGTTCTTCTGTTGCATTTTTTCTTATTTCTTCAGGTGTTTGGATTTTATTTAAATATCCATTGTATACGTTTCTTGTGTTTGCGTCTATTAGATATTTTTCAGCTGTGTTGTTTATTGGTGCTGTTGCTTCTGGATATCCATATGTTGGGTTTCCTTCAAAGTTTAGTACACTATTAAGAACTGTTCCGTTTTCTTCGCTTGGCACTCTATCATATTTTATATCTAATTCTCCAGCTGTTCCATTTGCTTTATTGTTTGTTATTACTTGGAATTTGTTGTTGAATTGAGTTCTCATATCTCCTTCTGATGCTTTACTTGTGTTTGATGCTTTTAGGTCTCCTATGTCTACATTCTGATAACTCATTCCGTTGTAGATAAATTCTATGTAATATTTGTCTAAGTTTTCTATTAATACATCTACAAATTCATATTTTCCATTTTCGTCTGTTGTTTTTGTGCTTATTATATTTCCGTTTACATCTTTTAAGTTTACTGTTACATTTGCTACTAGTTTGTCATTTCCGTCTGCTGTTTCTTCTCCTGGTGTATTGTATTTGTGGTTTCTTATTGCCTTCTTACCGTCTATCATATCTTCCCATACAAATCCAGAAAGTTTTATGAATTTTCTTTCATTTGGTGCATTTATGTTTGATGTAATATTTGGTAATACTGGTTTTTGCTCTGTTGTTTTAAATCCTTCTGTATATATTTCATATCCATAGTGTGGATTTTTTGTTTCATATGCTTTGTATTCTCCTATTAGTAGTTTGTCTAGTGTTATTTCTCCATTTGCATTTGTTGCAAATTCTGTTGCGTCTTCTCTGTTTTCTACATATGTTATTTTTCCATCAGTTTCTTGTTTTATATATTTTCCTGTAACTGTGTTTTGGATTATAAATCCAACTCCGTCTAGTCTTAATTGTGTATCTTTGTCATATTTTATTACAACTAAATTTCCTTTTAAATTATATGTAACATTTAGTTCTACTGGCTCTTTTCTTTGAGATGGTTTTGCACTCATAAGTGTTTGGTAAGCAGTTGAATATATGTTTTTCCAAATCCATAAGTCTGCACCATATACGTTTACACTTTGTTCTCCTTTTAGTGTTATTGCTCCTGTTTCGAAGTCTTCTAATGGTACTGATACATAGAAATCTTGTTGTGATTTTATTTGACTTGCACTTACTTCTTTACGTGTTGTTCCTTCATATACGCTATATACCGCTTCTTTTATTTCTCTTGTTCCACTAGATACTGTTATTTTATCTAGTTTCTCAAAATCCCATTTATATGGTCCTGTTACTACATATTTTGCATTGTTTCTTGTTTCTGCTATAACTCTTATATTGTTTTTATTTGTTAAGTCTTTTAAGTCTGATTTTTTGTAGTTTGCTTTTGCTTCTTCCATTGTGAATATTTGGTTGTCATATGCTGTTAGTCCTAAATTTCCATTATGGGAAATGCTACAATTACTTGCCCAGTTTCTGTATGATGGATTAATTTTTCCTAACCAATCTTGTGCTTTTCTCCACATTGTTTTTTGTGTCTTTTGCATATTTTTGGCTACAAATGCATTTGTGTCGTTTGTATTTTGTATATTTGATGCATTATTAATAGCATATGCCATTAATATGTTGTCATCATTTGTTACTGTTCGTACTGGTTGCATATTTTTATTATACTCTGTTGCTTTATCTCCATCTATACTTATTTTTGTCATTATTTTGTAAACTTGACCGTGTGCATAGTGTGTGTCCATTTGTAGACAGTATATATAGTTGTCTGTGTAGTGTTTATAATAATCTATTACTATTGGTGAACCACTTCTGTAATATGAATCCCAGTCTACACCTTGTGACCAGTTACCTGCTAGTGAAGTTGTGTTCATTCCTATTATTGCAATTATTGCTATTATACAAATTGCTAATATATTTTTTATTTTCTTCATTTACTGTTTCCTCCTTTCGCCTATATTTTGAATTTCTTTATATTTATTTTTTCTTTTTTTATTAGAACTGCTATTGTTGCAAATACTGCTAATACAATTATTGCAATTATTACATATGTTACTCCACCTGTTCCAACACTTAGGATTACATCTGCTCTTCCTTGGTCATTTTCTGTTTCTACTTTGTTTGCTGGTGTAGAGTTTATGTCCGCTAGTCCTTGTTCGTTGTATGCTTCTGCTATTTCTGCTGTGTTTTCTACTGTTCCTGTATTTGTTGGTGACATTCTCTTTGTAAGTGTAAGTGTTACTTCTTTTGTCTCACCTGGTGCTATTCTTTCATTTGCTAAACTTGTTGTGTATAGTGTGTTTTCTGTTTGGTACCATGTTCCGTTTAGCTCAGAGTTGAATGTCATTCCTGTTGGTAAATAGTCTGCTACTTTTCTTGCATATCCACTTACTTCACCTTGGTTTGTTACTTTTATTTTGTATTCTACTAGTACTGTTGTATCTGCTAATTGTTTTTTGTCTATTTCTGCTTTTGCTAGTGTTTCATTATTGTATTCGTTTACAAATGTTCCTTTTGAGTTTTGAACAATTACTTTGCTTACATATTTGTCTAATTTCATATCAAACATTTGTGATGTTACTAGTCCTAAGTTGATGTTTTCTATACTTCTGTTTGTTATTTTTATTATGTCTGTTGATGCTAATTTTTGTTGTTCTTCTCCTATTTTTAGGTCTTTTAGTATTGCATTTGAATTTTCTTCTTCACTTGCTCCTGTTACTTTGTATGTTGCTAGGGCATATTCTTTATTGTCATATTTGAATATTACTATATATTCTCCTGCTGTTAGGTTATTTAATAAATATCTACCTTCGTTGTCTGTTTTTGCTTCAAGCACTTTTCCGTCTTTGTCTTGTACTAGTTTATTTGTTCTTGCATTTAATAGTTGTACTGTTATGTCATTTAATGCTTTTTCGTTTTTCTCTTTTTTACCGTTTTGGTTTTCGTCTAGCCATGCTACTCCAGAAATTGTTCTGTCTCCATTTGCTATGTTTCCTTCTTCTGGTTTTATTACATTTGGTTGATTGTTTTCTCCTCCATTTGTTTGTTCTACATCTTTTTCTATTATGTATGTTTGTTTTGCTACGGCTACTTCTTGTCCTGCAACTTCTACTGCACTTTCAACTGTTACTTCTTGTGTTTCGTTTCTTGTTTCTGAATAATCTACAACTGCTTCTACTTCGATTATTCCTTCTGCGTTTCCTTCCATTGTACGTGTTATTGAAAATCTGTTTCCGTCTATTGATAGCACTTCTCCATTATAGCTGATTTTCTTTACTGTGAATTCGCTTGGTATTGTTGCTTTTGTTGTTGCATTTACTATAACATCATCTTTGCTCATGTTAGATTTTACGTTTATTGTAAATTTGACTTCATCTCCTGATTTTAAGTATGATGTATTTTTGCTTGACGCTATTGACATTGTGATGTTTATTGGTGTTAATTTATCTTCTATTTCGTTTGAACGGTATGTATTTCTTCCTTCTGTTACATTTGCTGAGAATTTTATTGTGTTTGCTGTGTTGTTTTGGTCATTTATTTCACAAGAATATTCTAATACTTTTACTTCTCCTGGTTCTAGTTTTCCTATGTTTAATTGGTCTTTGTATTCTGGTGTTTCTTCTTGTAATTCTTGTTTTTCTGCTGTTCCGTTGTATTGGTACATTCCAACTACTTTAGCAAATTCTGGTAAGTTTGTGTTTACTACTACATTATTTTTTGATTTGTCACTTGTGTTTTCTACTATTGTAAAGTAACGTACAAATCCACCTTTTGTGTATATTGGGTTATTATTTTTTGTTATCTTTTTAACTGTTACTCTTAAATCTGAGCTTTGTGTTCTTACTGTTATTTCGTTTGTTTGTTTTTCTAATTCCCCACATTTTACTGTTGTTTTGTTTGATAGTTCTGTGTCTTTTATGTCTTTGTTTATTCTTATTTCATATTCTTTTACTATTGTTTCTCCAACTTTTAGTAATTCTATTTTTGAATTATAGTTTGTTCCTGTTAGTTCTTTGTAATACACTGCTCCTGCATATTCAAAATCTTCTACTGGTTCTACAAGTGTTGCTCCTTCTGGAATTTTGCTTGATAATTCTACATTTTCTACATCTACTGAACCTGTGTTAGATACTCTAACTTTTAATTTTAACACTTCTCCTGCTCTTATTGTTGCACCATTTTCCACAGTTTCTCCACCAATTGTGGCAGATAAGCTTGTGTCTATTTCTGGTCCTATACCTGTATTTAATCTGATGTATGTAGAGTTTATTTTACTTGTGTCTTTTATTTGTTGTTTGTTGTATTCTACTTTGTAACCAATATATGCTTCTTGGTCATATATTAGTTGTGCTGGTATTTCTACGTCATATTCAAATTTTATTTTTTCTCCAACTTCTTGTTCTTTTGCAACTATTAAGTAACTTCTTACTTCTTGGATATTTTCAACTTCTTTTGTCCAACCATTTTCTGCTTTACTTATGTCACTTGTTGCATTTGCGTTTTTAGAGTAATATATTTCTGCTTTGTTTTCTTCTACTAATATGTTGCTTCTAATTATTGCGTTTAAGTTGTTTTCTAATTTTTCGTTGTTTAGGTTTAGTTCTCCATTTGTTGGAAATCTTCCTAGTATTGTTGTATTATTAATTGTTTCTTCTGTGTTGTTTATAACTTCTGATGTAACTCTAACTAATTTGTTTTCAGCTCCTACTTGTAAGCTTGTGTCTATTTTTGTTTCTTCACCAATTGTTTCGATGTTTAGTTCATTGATGCTGTTTATTGTTATTATTTCTTTTGGTGATATTACTTTTATTTCTTTTTCGTTTTGATATGTGTTTTCGTTATTTACTATTGTTGTTTTTATTGCTCTGTCTGCATTTGGAGCTTTTTTGTCTAGTTTCATATCTGCATTTATTACTAATAATGCTCCTTCTATTCCTGCATCTCTATATGATGTTTGTTCTCCTTCGATGTCTATTGTTATTGTTCTTCCATTTACTTGGTAGTTTGCAATTTTTAATTCTTCATCATAAAGTAGGTTTATTGCATTTATTTTTAATTCTTCTACTTCTTCTGGTAATTCTAGTGTGACTTTTGGATTTTTGTATAGGTCACATTGGTTTCCATTTGTTTTTAGTGTTAAGCTCATTTCTAAGTTATTTTCTATCATTGTTGATAAACTTGTTTTGTTTAATTCTAGTTTTGCTTCTGGTTTTGTGTCTAGCAAGTCCATTTCTAAATCACATTTTAGGTCGTTTAAATTTATTGTTTCTGTTAGTTTTTGTATTGGTTTTAATTGCTCTTGTGTATATCCTGTTTCTGCTTTTATTGCTTTTTGATTTTTTATTTCTAGTATTCCTGTTTTTTCTGGTTTTGTTGTTTCTATTTCTATTTTGTTTGGAAGGTCATCTTCATAGTCTATTACAAATTCTTCTGCTCCATTTGTTTCTGTATTTTGGTCTATTATTATTTCTTTTTCTCCATATTTTATTGTTATACTTCCGTTTTTACCTAGCATTTCTAACATATTGTCTTTTCTTATTGTTGTTTGTTTGTAATATGTGCTGTTGTTTACTGGGTATGTTTCTTCACCGCTTATAAAGTTTTCTTCTGCATTTGTGATATTTAATTTTTCAAGGTCTTCTGGGTTTGTTATTTCAATTTGGTAGTTTTCTTCATATGGTGTTTCTGCTTGTTCCCCTTGGTTTAAATACCCTTTGTATATTTCTTTTGTCATTTGCACATTAAAAGAAACATCTTCACTGTTTTGCTCAAATGTTCTCATATTTGTTTCTTCTATTTTTTCTTCTTTGCTGTCATCTACGGCTTCAACTGCTTGAGAGATGTTAGCCCCTAAGAATAAAAAGTCACTTGATAATAGTATTGTGGCTATCATTAATATAATAAGTTTTTTCATTGTTTTTTTCATAAAAATATTCCTCCCATTCATATTTTTTATTATTGTATGTCCATTTTTTTATTTCTTTACAAAATTATATTTTATAAAAAATGTCTCTATTAATTATTATACTCCATTTTTCCATATTTTTCAAGGTCTTTTGTGGATTTTCTTAACTTTTTATGTCAATTTTTCCAGCATTTTTTGTGTCTTTTTTTCTTTGTTTTGAATATATTTATTTAGAGGTGATTTTTTTGGATAATTTTAATATTGATGAGAATATGGTTAACAAGTTAAAAGGTATGATGGATAATGGTGAACTTTCTGATGTGATTTCGAAAATTCCTCCTGAAATGATACAAAATTTTTCTTCTATGATGAACAATAACGGAAATTCTAGTCAAGGTACTAGTTCTAATCATAATGGAAATACTAACGGAAATAATGGTTCTAGCGGTTTTGATTTTAGTAATATTGATATGAATACTATTATGAAGATGAAGTCTGTTATGGATAAGATGAATGCTAAAGATGACCCTAGAACAAATTTGCTTCGTTCTTTGAAACCTTATTTGAGAGATGAAAAAAAGGAAAAGCTTGATCAATATGCTAATTTAATGAATGTTGCAAAGGTTGCCGAGTTGTTTAAAAATGATAGCAAGGAGAATAATGGTAATGGTTTATCCTAATTATTACTATCGTTATAATTATTATAATCGTAGACCACAAAATTATAATTTTCAAACAAATACAGGAATTAGAGAAACAAAAGCTACAGAGCCTGAAATTGTAGATAAACCAATTGTAGAAAATGATAAAGATACTAGAACTGCTGAATTCCAAAAAAGAATATCATCTAAACGCAATTCTTTTGCCAATTTGAATTTTTCTAATTTGTTTTCTTCTAATTTAGAAGAACCTATTTTAGAAATTTTAGGCATTAAATTGTTTTTTGATGATATTCTTATTATTGGTTTGCTTTTTTTCTTATATAATGAAGGGGTCAAAGATGAGTTTTTGTTTATTACTTTAATTTTGTTGCTTCTAGGCTAGTATTATTCTATTATAATATTGTCTTCTACAATGCTTATGTATGCTTGTTTGTGCTGTGGTTCTTCGTCTCTGTTGATTTCTTTTACTATATTTGCAATTCTTATTTGCACAGCGTCAAATAGTCCGAGCTGATACTATTGCTTGTTTGTTTCCCTTTGCTCCAGCATGTGCCAAGCCTCTTAATGCTCCTAGTACTACTATATTATCTGATGCTACTACTTCTGCCCCTGAGTTTACATCTCCTAATATTACTAGGCTTCCTTCTGTTTCTAGCTTTTGCCCTGAACGAAGTGAACCCCTGTGGAATTTTGTTTCTGATACTGCTATTTTTCTTTCAAATGTTTTTCTAATGTTGTGTAGCCCTAGGCCTTTTGGGGATTCAAAACTTATTTCTACATCTATTGTTGATTTTATTAAGTCTTGTATTTCGTCTATTTCTTTATTTTTTAGGACTTTTCCAACTACTTTTATTGGCGTTTTTTCATCTTGATATAATTTTTTTAGGTCTGGCAATTTCTTTTTTAGCTTTGCTACTATTTCTTTTTGTTCCGCTTCTTCATTTAGTTTTATGATTATTTCATTTTTTCTTAAATTAATACTAACACTATTTCTCATTTTAACATCCTTTCAATTAATTCATTATTTGTACATATGGAGTCGCACTCATATCTTCTTCTACATTTTGTGTATTCATTCCAAAGTATTCTGACATTATATCTCTTACAACTTCTGCTGTATAGTTTCCGTGTGCACCGTTTTCTACCATAACTACTATTGCTATTTCTGGGTTTTCAAATGGTGCAAATCCTACGAACCATGCATTTACTTTGTTTCCTGGTGCTTCTGCTGAACCTGTTTTTCCACCTACACTTATATTAAAGTTTCTAAATATTGAGTATGCTGTTCCTGAGCTATCTGATGTAACAGATTTCATACCTTGTAATACTGCATTTAGATAGTTTTGGTTTATATCTATATCTTCATATTGTTCTTCTTGTATTCCTAATTTTGTATTTACAAATTTGTCTATTTCTTCTCTTGATGCTTCTGTTCCGTCTGCGTTTCTTATTGTTTTTACTATTGTTGGATATACTCTATGTCCACCATTTGCTAACATACTTATGTATCTTGCCATTTGTAATGGACTGAATTCGTTGTCTCCTTGTCCTATTGCTGCATTTAAGCTGTCTCCTGGGTTCCAGTTTGGTGAGTCTGTGTGTATTTTTGCTTTTGCTTCTCTGCTTGCTAGTACCCCTGATGTTTCTCCTTGTAACTCTATTCCTGTTTTTCCGCCTAATCCAAAGTATTTTGCTACTTGTACTAATTTGTCTATCCCCATTCTATCTGCTGTTTCGTAGAAGAAATAGTTACATGATTGCTCTATCGCTTGAGATACGTTTATGTTTCCATGTCCTCTATGGTAATCTGTGTACACCCAACAATTCATTGTTATTCCAACTCTTGCATATTTTGTATATACACCTGTGTCGTTTATTCTTGTGTTTAAATTTATTACTCCAGATTCTAATCCAGCTATTGCTGTTATCATTTTAAATGTTGAACCTGGTGAGTATGAGTTTTGTATTGCTTTATCTACTAGTGGTTTTGCTTCATCATCTCTATATTTTGCCCAGTTTTCTGAGCTTATTCCTCCTACGAAGTCTGCTGGATTATAGTCTGGATAACTTGCCATTGCTAGTATTTCTCCATTTTTTACGTTCATTACAACACATGCTCCTGCTTTTGTGTCATGTACTGTTCCAAATCCACCTGTTGCTATTTTTTGTATGTTATTTCTTAATGCATCTTCTGTGACTTTTTGTAGGTTTGCATCTATTGTTAGCACTACATCTGAACCTGCTATTGCTTCTTCTGAAACGTATTCTGCTGTTGTGCTTCCGTCAACACTCATATCTATTTGTTTTGTTCCTTTTTTGCCTCTTAGGTATTCTTCAAATACATATTCTATTCCCGTTTTTCCAATTAAGTCGTTTTGGTCATATGTATTTTTTCTTGTTTCATATTCTTCTGAACTTATCTGCGATGCATATCCTAAAATGTGTGATGCTAGGTTTTCTGATGTGTAACTTCTTACTGGTTGCACTACTATATTTAACCCTGAGAATTGATTCGAGTTTTCAGTGAATTCTGCTACCGCTTCTCTAGGTATGTTTTTTGCAATTGTTATTGCTTTTGTGCTACTGTATCCTTTTTGTGATATTTCATATCTTATTGCTATTATTTTTCTTAATTCTTCTACATTGTTTGTGTTTTTAATTTTATATTTAGTTACAAACTTATTAAATGCTTCTTCTGCTGTTGCACTTGCTTCTAAGTCGTTTGCTTTTTTCCAGTTTGTTAGTGCTTGTTCTGATATTTTGAATTCATATGGATTTATATTAATTGGAAATGAGTCCACATATGATACTTCGTATTTTTCTAACACTTGTACCATATTTAGAATATCTCTATTTAATGTATCGTTGTCTACTTTTGTTTTGTACATTTCAAGTGAAAATCTCATTGATGATGTTACTAGCGGTGCTCCTGTTTTGTCTAGAATTGCTCCTCTTGCTGCTTCGAGTGTACTTTCTCTTGTTAATCGTGTGTTTGATTGCTCTCTATATTCTGCTCCGTGTACTATTTGAAGTGAAAATAGTTTGACAATCAATATAATTCCTACAATATATATTAATACTGTTAGTATGTTAAATCTTAAGTTTACATTGGCTTTTTTTGTACTTTTCATTTTATTTGTCAAACTTCTTCCCTCCTTATTTTAGAAATATCTTGTTAGTATTTTGTTTCCTTTGTATTCATTTTCAATATAGTATCCAGCTTTTTGAATTAGTGGATATAGTATTATTGTTAATATTACATTAAATGCCATTTCTATTGCTAAAATTATTGCAAAGTTTACTATTTCTACTTGACTTCCTATAAATATATATTTTAATATCCAGTTTAGTATTTCATATATCGCTGTTGCTCCTACCGACATAACCATTATCGTCATTCTACTGTCTTTTGAAAAGTTCTTATCAAAAACTCCTGCAAGAAATCCAATTAAGCCTAGGGATACTGCATATATTCCAACTTGTTTTCCTAGTAATAAATCTAATATTATTCCTATCCCTATTCCATATGCTGTTCCCATTGTTTGGCTTGCAAACAGTCCTACAAATAATACTAAGATTATATATAGGTTTGGCATTACTCCTGAAATGTTGAACCAACTAAAAAAGTTTGATTGTAGATAGTATATAATTAGTGCTGTTATTATTAATGCTATGTTTATTATTAGCTTTTTCAATTTGTTCACCTCTATCCAATGTTTTTGGGGACGGAGCAAAAATACATCGATTACTTTTTATAGTGATGTATTTCTGCTCCGTCCCCAAAAACATCACTTTATTGATTTTTTATTACTAATACTGTGTCTAGTTTGTCAAAATCTACTGCTGCTTCTACAATTGCATATCTGTCTGTTATGTTTTGTGTGTTTGTTACTTTTTTTACAGTTCCTATGTGAATTCCTTTTGGATATATTCCACCTAGTCCTGATGTTTCTATGCTGTCTCCTTGAATGATGTTGCTTTCTGTTGGTATATACATTGCTTTTAATGCTGATTTTTCGTCTAGCGTTCCCTTACATACTATACTGTCTTTCGTTGTGCTCATTGAACAACTTACTGAGCTTGCTGTGTCTATTATTGTTTGTACTTTTGCTGTTGTTTCTGTTACTGATATCACATGTCCTACAAGTCCTTTGTCTGCTATTACTGTCATGTTTTCTGTTACTCCGTCTTTTTTGCCTATATTGATTACTATTGTTTTTGAGTAGTTGCTTATTTCCTTGTTTATTACGTATCCGGGAATTGTTTTGTATTCTCCATATTTTTCGCTCAAGTTTAAGTATTCTGTTAGTGTTTCGTTTTGGTTTTTGATGTTTTCTAATTCTCTTAATGATTGTTCTAGTTCGCTGTTTTTTTGTTTTAGTTTTTCGTTTTCGCTTTTTAGATTGTTTATGTCTGTAAAAAATGTGTTATTTCCACTTAGTTTGTTTTTTAAGTATGTTAATCCGTTTTGTATTGGCATTACTAAGTTTGATGCAGCATTTTCAAAAAAGTTGCTATTTTTTTCTCCATTTGAAAATATTACAATTAATATTAATAGTACTATTGTTATTACAATTCCTATTATTCCGCCTTTTTTGTTTTTGTACATTTTCTACTCCTTCTTTTCTTTATTTTCACGTTTTACCAGTTTATCTTCTTGTCCTTGCATTTTGTAGTACTACTTTTAGTCTTTCTAAGTCTTCTAGTGTTTTTCCTGTTCCTCTTACTACACAGTCTAGTGGCTCTTCTGCAATATATACTGGCATTCCTGTTTCTATGCTAAGTAACTTGTCCAAGTTTTTTATTAATGCTCCGCCACCTGCTAGTACTATTCCTTTTTCCATTATATCTGATGCTAATTCTGGCGGTGTTTTTTCTAGTGTTACTTTGACTATTTCTACTATTTTGCTTATTGATTCTTTTATTGCTTCTTCCACTTGTACTGAAGTTATTTTTACTGTTCTTGGTAGCCCATCATTTAAGTCTCTTCCTCTTATTTCTACTGCACTTTCTGTCATTAGTGGCATTGCACATCCTATTTCCATTTTTATTTGTTCTGCTGTTGTTTCTCCTATTGCTAGGTTCATCTCTCTTTTTATATAGTTGACAATGTCTTCATCTAGCTCGTCTCCTGCTATTCTTAATGAGTGACTTACTACTATTCCACCTAGTGAAATTACTGCTACTTCTGTTGTTCCTCCACCGATGTCTACTATTATATTTCCACTTGGTTCTCCTACATCTAGCGATGCTCCTATTGCTGCTGCCATTGGTTCTTCAATTAGATATACTTCTTTTGCTCCTGCTTGTAAGACTGATTCTTCTACTGCTCTTTCTTCCACTTCTGTTATTCCTGATGGTACTCCTACAACTATTCTTGGTCTTCCTATATTGTACTTTTTGGCTACTTTCTGTATTATGTTTTTTAACATTAGCTGTGTTGCTGTAAAATCTGCTATTACCCCATCTTTTAATGGTCTTACTGCTTTTATTTGTTCTGGCGTTCTTCCGTAGCATTTCTTTTGCTTCATTTCCTGTTGCCATTATATTTCCTGTTTTTCTGTCTATTGCCACAACAGATGGCTCTTTTAGTATTATTCCTTTTCCTTTTAGTGTTACTAATATGTTTGCTGTACCTAAGTCAATTCCTATGTCTTTTGATCCTAATGTAAAAAATTTAAACATCTTAATTTTCCTTCCTTCCAATCTTTATCATTATCTAATTGTCTTTCACTTATAAGTTTGGTAAATATGCTTGTATAGTTCATATCTCCAATTACTATGTGGTCTACTAGGTCTATTCCTACCAACTCGGCTATATCGTATAAATTTTTTGTGAATTCTATGTCTTTTTTACTTGGTGTTGGGTCTCCTGTTGGGTGATTATGCACTAGTATTATCTTTGGCGCTTTCATTTTTATTGGTTCTGATAATATTTCTTTTGCTGATATATGTGCGAAGTTTGTTCCTCCTGCTGCTATTTCTAGTATTTTTAGTATTTCATTTTTTGAGTTTAATATTACTTCTTTTACTACTTCTGTTTTTTTAAGTTTCATTTCGCTCATTAACATTTTTGCTATGTTGTCTGGATTTTTTATTTGTGTTTTTTTGTAATTTGATTTTTGAAATGTCCTTTTTGCAATCTCTCCTACTGCTTTTAGTTGTATTGCTTTTACTTTTCCAATTCCTTTTATTTGCATTAGTTCTTCTATTGATAGAGTTTGCAAATAGCTTAGGTCTTCATCTGTTGTATTGTTTAATTTTAATAATCTTTGTGCTACTTGTACTGATGTTTCTTCTTTTGTTCCTGTTTTTATTATTATTGCTAATAATTCTGCATTTGATAGTGCTTTTTCTCCATATAGTTCTAATTTTTCATATGGTCTTTCTAGTTCTGGTAATTCTTTTATTTTCATAGGCAATTTCTCCTGTTCTTTATTTTAATGTTTTGCCCCTATTTTTATATGGATATTGCTACTTTAATTTGCAAATATCACTTTGTTTTATATTTTTTTGTATATGAATATTGCTAATACCATTCCTATTATGCTTGATACACTTATTTTAAACATAAGTGCAAAAGTTATTTGCATTATACTTAAGTCTAATGTTACCGGACTTTGTAGTCCAAAACTTTGGCTATATGATAACCACCATAACCATGGTACTCTTGCTGCTAACTCTCCAAGTAATCCTCCTACTACTAGTCCTGATAAAATGAATATTAATAAAATCCATATGTTTTTTTCTTTTGTTGCCATCTCTATTTCTCCTCCTAAAAGTTCAATTTTTCCTTACGGCTATTTATTTTTACCACGTTCCTATTATATATTGTATTAGCAAATATTTCAAGTCTATTTGGATATTTTATTACCAAATTTTGTGGATTTAAATATAATGATAATGGTAGTATAATATAATTAATAAGTGTTTTAAGGAGGCCATATATTTATGAAAATAGAAAAACTAACAGAAAATAAAATTCGAGTACTTATTAATCCCTCCGACTTCGATATAGAAAATCTATCTCCTATGTCTTTTATTGATAAAGCTTTGGAAAGCAATTTTTTGCTAGCTGATATTTTGAAAAAGGCAGAGTGTGAAGTTGGGTTTAATACTGATGGTTGCAAGTTGTTGGTTGAATCTTTCTCTTCTTCTGAGAATATTTTGGTTTTTACTATTACTAAATATTCACCAAAAGTGCAAAAAAAGAAAATAACTGCAAAGAAAAAATATAGTGTTTGTGAAAATTCAAATTTCGTATTTAAATTTGATGATTTCGAAGATTTTTGTTTGTTATGTGAACGAATAAATCAGGTTAATACTTTCGATATGAAGAATTTTTCTAAGAAACTTTCTTTATATTTTTATGATAATACATATTTTTTACTTGTTAAAGATATTGATGCTTGTTGTAACTCTGCAAGAACTTTTATCTGCTTACTTAATGAGTTTGCTACCTCTTTACCTTTGACTTTCGGGCTTGAAAGCAAGTTGTTGGAACATGGCAAAGTCATTATGAAAAATAATGCTATTTTGACTGGAATAAAGCATTTTGTCCATTAGGGACCATTGGGGACCGTTTCCAAAAAAACCTAAACTGCAATGAGTTTAGGTTTTTATTTTAATATACGTAATTTTGTGGGTTGTATGCAACTCCATTAACTCTTACTTCCAAGTGTAAGTGTGGTCCTGTTGAGTTTCCCGTAGACCCAACTGTTGCTATGGTTTGTCCTTGTGATACTTGTTGCCCTGCTGTTACGTTTAATGTATAGCAATGTGCATAGTATGTTTGAACTCCGTTTCCGTGTGATAATACTACCATATTTCCATATCCGTGTGAATCTCTTCCTGAAGATACTACTGTTCCGCTGGCTGCTGCTTTTATTGGCGTTCCTTGTGCCGCTGATATGTCTAACCCTGTGTGTGCTGAACTTCTTACTTTACTTATTGAGCCAAATCTTGATGTTATTATTCCTGATATAGGTCTAATTAGGCTTATTCCTATATTTGCGCTTCCTCCTGACATTGACCTTGTTACATTCACATTTCCAATAGATTTATATGTATTTGTTTTTTTGGCTACTGTAACAACTTTTGGTTTTTCCACATATAGTTTTGATACTGCTTCTTCGCTTGATACTATTGAAGCCATTTCTGTTTCGTATTTTTCCAAGATTGATATATCATTAATGTTGTTGCTTTCTTTTTCTTTTAGTTGATTTACCACTTTTTCTGCTTCTTCGAAGTTAGAAACATATAGTTTTTCTTCTCCTTTTTCAGCTATTGCGTAATATCTATAATACGCTATTCCTTCTTCTTTAACTTTCCCTAGTATTTCGTCATCATTTGTTACTATGTCTTTTTTCAATAAACACAATTTATATTCTGGAAGTTCATTTACTTGCACAAATGCAACGTTTTCTTCTCCTTCTCCATTTTCAACATAATTGTTTATTGTGTGTTGTAAAGTAGATTTATTTTCTGTGTATCCAATCTGTTCTTCCCCTAACCATACACTGTATGTTGGCTTATATAAAAATGCTATTGTTCCTACAATTAGGAATGCTGCAATTACAAATAATACTGTGAATTTTATACCTCGTCTTGTATGTACTAATATTTTTTTTAACATACTTACTTTATCTCCTTTGTATTTTTTGTTTTATATTTCTTTTGTAATAATATTGTAATATTTCGTTTTTTGCAACAATATCACTTGTTTGTATTTTATAGTTTTTGTGCATTTTATTGTTATTTACTCGTTTTTTCTCCTTTTATCTCCGTTTTTCATTTTTAAAACTTTTTGGGACAGACCAAAAAAGTTTTGAAAAAAGACGTTTTGGGGCTGTCCCAAAACGTCCATTAGTTTGACATTTCTGTTTTTACTGTGTTTACTTCTGTTACAGTAGCTTTTTGTGCTGGTACATAGTAACCTTTTGATTGTGCTATTTTAAATAGTTCGTATTGAAAACTTTCGTCATTATTTCTTATTTGTTGAAATGTTTGTCTTAGTTGCATGTTTTCCGATTCTGATATAGCTGTTTGATATGCTAATAAATCTGATTTTACTCCAGCTAAAATGTCGTTTACCATTATTTTTTCGTCCATTTTTATTTCCTCCTTTTTAATTATTTAGAAAGCTCATTAATTTTTGTTTTGTGTTTAATGCGTCTTGCGCTGATTTTGCAAATACTTGCTTTATTTGTGGGTCTACTGCTTGTGAAGAATAAGTATTTAGTTTTTGATATGCTGTTTCGTGTGCTCCTATTAGGTGTCTTAAGTGTTGTAATTCCATTTGATTTAAGTCTGCCATTTTTATCATTCCTTTCTTTTTTCATTCTCTTCTATTGTTTGCTTTTTTTCTTTTTTTATTCAAATTTTCTAATAAACTTTAAGTTTGTCAAAGTGTAGTGTGCAAACTCTACGTCAGCAATTATATTTTTGTAACTTTTTGTTGCATTTTCAATTTTTCTGTGATACTATATTTTCAAATTATTTTTTATTATTTATTTCTTAATAATTTTTATCTTATTTATCCCAATTTACAAAATAATACAAGGAGAGTGATACATATAGAACTTTTAAGTCTAAAAAACGATTATACTTTTAAAAGAATTTTTGGCTATCACGGAAATGAAGCAATAACAATAGATTTATTGAATTCTATTTTAAAAGATAAAGTTTCAAAAATAAATTTGAACTGTGAAAAAATTCTTGAAAAAGATTTATATGACGATAAGATTGGCATATTAGATATTCGCGCCACTATAAATGATAATATTGATTGCGATATCGAAATGCAGGTCGTTGATAAAGATAATATTGAAAAAAGATTACTTTTTTATTTAAGCAAAATGTATGTAGGAAATTTAACTCAAGGTACTGATTATTCTAAGCTTAAAAAATGTATAGCTATTTTATTCACTGATTTTAATCTATCAAATTTATCTCATATTCCTAAATATTTAACCAAATGGAACTTCAGAGAAGAAGTTTATAGTAAAATTATATTGACAGATGCCATAGAAATTTATATAATTGAAATGCCTAAGGTAGAACAATACAGCAAAAACTCACAATTAGATACTTGGGTGAAATTTATAACTAGGTCAGGAGAAATTGATATGGAAAATTCTAATGAAGCTATGAAAAAAGCAAAAGAAGTATTGGAAGAGATTAGTCAAGATGAACACGAAAGATATTTAGCCGATTTGAGGCAAAAACATATTTTAGATCAAAATGCTATTGAAGAAGCTGGTTTTGATAAAGGATTGGAACAAGCTACTAAACAAATTGCTAAAAATCTAAAAGAAAAAAATATTGATATCCATATAATATCAGAAACTACTAGTTTAACAGAAGAAGAAATAGAAAAACTATAATTTAAAATTTATATCAAGAAATAAATACAAAAATAACTAATACACCATCTTTGTATAATATCGATGGTGTATTTTTTATCCATTAGCTATCTCCATTATTTTTTTCAAACGATAATTCACACCAGATTTTCCAACTGGTCGTTGTAGTAATTTCCCCAAGTCTACAAGTGACATATTGGGATTTTCTAGTCTTAGCATCGCTATCTCTTTTAAGTTATCATCCAACTTATTGAACTTACCTGATTGTTGCAATTTTCTTATTGCTGCAATCTGTTCAACAGAAGCATTTATCGTTTTATTCAGATTCGCCGCTTCGCAATTTACTAATCTGTTTACTTTTCCACGCATTTCTTTTTGAATTCTAATATCTTCAAAATTCATTACAGCTTTATTTGCTCCTATTAAAGCCAAAAACCTAGAAATTTCTTCCCCTTCTTTTATATAGACTGAATATTTACTTTTTGTTATCATTTTTTTAACATTGACACCTAATCTTTTTAAAAGCTCTGCTACTTTTTCTAAATATGTTTCATCTTTTAGAACTATCTCTAAATGATATTTATTCTCTGGGTTGTTGATTGAACCAGAACCTAAAAATAATCCTCTTACAACTGCTCTTAAATATTCTTCTTTGCTCTCATTTATTATTTCATTCAGATTTTCTTCATATGGTAGTTTTCCTTCCATATCTTTAGCTTTCAATTTTATTACAAAGTTTTTTCCACTCATTTCTATATTGTGATTAATATTTAAATTGGCAAGCAATTTTGAAAATCTATTTATATTATAATCACTTTCAGTTGTAAATTTAATTGTATTTTTCGTCGATTCATCAATATTTCCTGAATTTAGATATCCCATTAATTCATATTTTACCATTTCTTTATTTGCTAAATTACTTGTTTTATTCAATTCTTGTTTTATTTCTGAAGAAAAAGACATCTTACTTCCCCCTTTTTTAACTTTTTGGCCTGTCCCAAAAAGTTTCATGATAGCTTTGCTACAATAATTCTATCATTGTCATATAAATCTTTTTTACAATATGTATCAACATATTTTTTCTCGTTTTCTATTAATTCTATTACATCTTGCTTTTGGTCATATCCTATCTCTAAACATAAATATCCACCAAATTTAAGATATTCGTCACTATTATGTATTATTTTTCTATAAAAGTCTAGTCCATCATATCCACCATCTAAAGCTATCTCTGGCTCTTTTTGTACTTCGTTATCTAGTGTTTTTATAATTTCCTTTTTTATGTAAGGTGGATTGGATACTATTATGTCATATTTTTCTTTTGCTAGGTTTTGGAATAGATTAGATTCTACAAATGTAATTTGATTTTCTACGTCGTTTTTCTTTGCATTTGTTTTAGCTACATTTAGTGCTTTTTTACTGATGTCTACTGCTGTTATTTTACTGTTTTCTATGTATTTTGCAAGTGATATTGCTATTGCTCCACTTCCTGTACATAGGTCTAGTATTTTTTTTGCATTTATTTTCTTCGCAATTTTAATTACTTCTTCTACTAGAATTTCTGTATCAGGTCTTGGAATTAAAACATCGTTATTTACATAGAAATTCATTTTCATAAATTCTTGGGAGTGTGTTATATGTTGAATTGGAATTCCTTTTGTTAGTTTCTTTATTGCCTTAAAATAATCTACTTCTTGTCTTAATGTTAATTGTTGATTATCATATACAATTAGATATTGTCTTGGTTTGTCTAATATATATTGCATTAACAATCTTGATTTTAGATTTGGTTCACTTATTCCATTATTTTTTAAGTCAATCATTCCGCTTTCTTAAAACTTCTTTTATAGTCATATACATTCCCCCTTTTTTATCTATACCTATTAAAAATTGATATATTAATATTTAGTAGTCAAGACCCGGATTGTTACGCCCCAGCTATGTTTTGACAATAAATATTAATATATCAATTGTTATTACTATTTAGTAACAATTTGGGTATATTTAGTCTTCAAAAAAACTCTCAAATTCTTCTTCATTAACCTTTTCTTTTTCTAGTAACGCATTAGCAATAAGGTCAAGCTTATCTCTGTGTTCTTTAAGTAATGTTTGAGCATCATTATAAGCAGTATCAATTAAACGTTTAACTTCAAGACCAATCTTATCTCCAATATTTTCTCCAAACATTTGAATTTCGTATGGTTCTTGACCTTGGAAATCAATTGGGCCTAAAGTATCACTCATACCATACTTAGTAACCATGTCTCTTGCAATTCTTGTTGCAACTTCAATATCATTACTAGCACCTGTTGAAATGTCATCTAAAACTAATTTTTCTGCTGCTCTACCGCCTAATAAAGCAATTAATTTTTCTTGCATTTCTGTTTTAGAAATATAATATTTATCTTCATCAGATTTATACATAGTGTATCCACCAGCAACACCTCTTGGAATAATAGAAACTTCTTTTACATTTGTCTGTGTTGGTAAATATCTACTTACAACAGCATGTCCAGCTTCATGATATGCTGTTAACTTTTTGTCTTTTTCTGAGTATTTTCTTTCACGTTTTTCTAGTCCTACTGTAACCTTTTTTATTGCTTCTTCAATATCATCATTTTCAATATCTTCATGTTTGTTTTTAGTTGCAATTATTGCTGCTTCATTTAATATGTTCTCTAGTTCCGCACCTGTAAATCCTGCTGTATCTTCTGCTATGCTTTCTAAGTTTACATTTTCTGACATTTTCTTGTCTTTTGAATGAATTTTTAATATATCTAATCTTCCTTTTAAATCAGGTGTAGGAATTGTTATTTGTCTATCAAATCTACCTGGTCTAAGTAATGCTTTATCTAACATTTCTGGTCTGTTTGTTGCAGCTAACACAATAATTGTTTCTTCTGAACTAAATCCATCCATCTCAACTAACAATTGATTTAATGTTTGGTTGTTTTCTGTCTCTGCTCCACTGTTTGATGTTCTTCTTGATCCTATTGCATCTATTTCATCTATAAATACTATACAAGGTGCTAATTTTCTTGCTTTTTCAAACAATTTTCTAACACGAGATGCTCCCAAACCTGCAAACATTTCTATAAATTCTGAACCACTCATTGATATAAACGGAACATCTGCTTCTCCTGCAATCGCTTTTGCAATTAATGTTTTTCCTGTACCTGGCTTTCCATATAACAAAACACCTTTTGGTATTCTTGCTCCCATTTTTGTATATCTTTCTGGTCTTTTTAGGAAGTCTACAATTTCAACCATTTCAGCCTTTTCTTCTTCAAGACCTGCAACATCATCAAATTTTATTTTTGTCTTTCTCTCAGTATCATCATAAACTTTTCCCTTCTCACCTAATCCTTGCATTTTAAAAATCATAACAAATAATGCAACCATTATAGCTGTTGGTAAAAATGATATTATAAAACTTGGTACTTGTGCCATAAAACTTCTTGGTTTTTGAATTAACTCAATTTCATTCCCTTCTGCTACTTTTGTTTGAACTAATCCCATAAAACTTTCAATATTTGGTACTATTGATGTCTTCTCTTCTTCTTCATTTTTCATTTTCACTTTAAGTGTTGTACTACCTGTTGTCATTTCTATCTTTTCAATATTTCCATATGATAATTCTTTTATTAAATCTGTATATGCAATTGTTTTTTCATCTTCTTTATCCTTATTTTTTGCTAAATAAAAACCTAAACCTGCAATTAAAGCTACTAATAAAATTAATACAAGTATAAATATAAGATTTTTATTGTTCTTTTTATTATTATCTTTCTTGTTCATTTCTCCTCCTCATAAATCCTGCCACTAGGGACGGTCCTTCTTGGCAGGATCCTGCCAAAAAGGTCCGTCCCCATTGGCAGGGTCAAATATTTTTTATGCGTTTGAGCCTTCTTGCCCATCTGGTATGTCTGCGTTTTCTTCTTTTTTGTCTTTTTTCTTGCGCTCTTTTTTCTCTTTTTCTTGTTCCTTTTTGTTTTCTTCTTCTTGCTTTTGCTCTCTAAGTACTTTTTCCGCTTCTAATATTTTCATCAATTCTATTTGTTTGTTTATTATATCAGTTTTCAAAATTAGTATAGCTGCTACTAAGTAGATTGCTGCTACTGCTACATACATTACTTGGAAGTATGTTATTGTAAATGGTACAAATATGTTTATTACTATATAAATCATATTTAATAGTATTGATAGTGTTAGAGCATATACTGACATATTATATATTGCCACATATCTCATTTTTATTCTTGCCAATTTGGTTGTTATATATCCAAAGAAGCTTAGTAGTAACGTATCTGCCAATATTGATATTGCATACATTATAAATGCATAAACAAATAACACTAAAAACAAACTTACATAAATACTTAAAATACTACTTCCTGTGGTATAGTCTAATATAGTTTGTTTATTAAATTCTTTTATTCCCATTGGTTCAAGCGTTTCTTTATAGCTGTACGTTACTGTTCCTGATATTGAAGCACTTTTTATTATCAGTTTGTCTTTTAATATTACAATTCCTTTTCCTTCTTGTGTGACAGTGTTTGTATACTGATTTACCTGTGTTTCTTCTAATTCGTTTGTATTTATAATTACTGTTCCAAATATAGAATTTTCTTTTGGAATTGTAATTTCGTTTTCACTATTTACCTTAAGTATTCCTTCATTATAAGCAATTTCTGGGAATTCATCTCTTAAGTATTTTGCTCCGTCTTGTACAATGTCATTAATTTGATATATTGTTCCTAAGCTAATTATTATTGCTAATATTGCTATTATTTTTAAAAAATAGCTTACAGCTTTGCTTAGCCCTTGTGCTGCCATATCTGGGTACTTTTCTATTTTGGTTATAGAGTACCACACTTTTTTAAAAAATTCCATTTTATGTTGTTTTTCCTCTACTTTTTCTGTTTCCATTTATCTGTACTCCCTTCTTATGTTTGAGTCAACAAATTTTGTGTTTACTCCGAATTGTAACTTTATCTGCTATTTTAATGTTTTTATCTGTTATATCACACGTAATGTGATATGTTCCAACTCTTCCTAATACTTTGCATTTTTGGTCATTTATTTTTACATATAAAGCTTCTTTTTTGAATAAATCTTTAAATGCTCCTACAAAATATCTTAGCTTGTCCACTTTTCTAAACATATCTTTTCCATTTGTTATGTTCATTCCATTCATATATCCTACTGGAACTATTGCGACTTTGGTTGTTTTTCTAGTTGTATATGTGTTTGAATAACCTATGTTAAATCCTTTTGGTAATTCTTTAATTTCACATACTTGCGATTCTAAATGAGCTATTTTCTTTAGTCCTATATGGTCTTGGAATGCAAGTCTTCCTAAAAAAGCTGATCCAATTCTTACTGCATTTAAGTGCATCTTCGGATATTTTATAAATGCTGAAGAATTACATACATGTAGCATTCCCGGATTTATATCATTCATTTTTAGTACTTCGATTGTATCAATAAATCTTTTAAATTGCTCATTTGTGTATTTTTCATCAAAAAAGCTAAGTGAAAAATGTGTAAATGTTCCTTCTATTTTGATATTTTGAGCTTCTTTTATAGCTTCTACTATTTTCTCTTTTTGGCTATATATAAATCCGTATCTGCCAAAACCTGTATCAATTTTTAAATGTACTTTTATTTTTTTGTTTAGCTCTTTCCCAATTTTATTGACCACTTCCATGTCCTGACTTGAGCCTACTGTTAATGTTATGTTGTTTTCAATTAATATTTTTATGTCTTCTTCTATTGCTGTTGCTGATAACATTAGTATTTCTTCTTTTATACCTGCTTCTCTTAATTTAATAGCTTCGTCTATTGTTGCTACTGCAAAATTTGATATTCCGTTATCAATTAGAATTTTTGTGAATTCTACAATTCCTAATCCATATCCATTTGCTTTTACTACTGCTATTATTTTTAGGTTATTTCCTTGGTCGTCTTTTCCTGATTTTTCTGCATATTGTTTTATTTTCTCTATATTGTGTTTTAAATCTTCTTTATTTATTACTAAGGTATTCACTTTTTTACTCCTTATTTTGATTTGTCTTATCGCTATTTTAAGATTTTCCTTTTGTTTTAAATTCTCGTTATTTTAGAAGTTTTCTTTTTATTTGTCTTATTGTTCTAAATGCTTTTTCTGAGAAACGATATAATTTGTATGTGATTGGTTTGTATGGTATATATATTTCTCCTATAAATTCTGTAAATGTTGCTCCAAATCCTTGTTTAAATCTATATAATCCATATTGTGGATGACTTTCGTCGACTACTCCTGATACTCCTCTAAAATCGTATACATCATCTTTTCTTGCTATTGCCATTTTTATCATTTCCCATTGTAATAAATAGTTTGGCATTAAGTTTCTGTGTTGGTTACTGCTTGCTCCATATAAGTACCATGTTTTATTTCCATAGAATATTGGTATTACTCCTGATATTGGCTTTCCTTCATAGTATGCCATTAGCAATTTCATATGATTTGGGCCTAATTCGTCATACATTTTTTCAAAGTATTCTAGGGGTCTTATGATAAATCCATCTCTTTTTCCTGTTTCCACCATTATTTTGTGAAAATCTTTTAGGTCTTCTCTTGTTCCTTCTTTTATTTCAACTCCTTTTTTGGCTGCTAGTCTTATGTTGTATCTCCATTTTTGTTTAAATCCTGCCATTACTTCTTCTTCTGTTTTATCTTTTATGTCTAATCTAAATACATATCTTGGTTGTATTTCGTCTTTGAAGTCTTTTGCATCATCTTTTATTTTGTATCCTAAGTTTGTTGCTACATCTCTAAATGTTTCGTCATCACTTAGTATATCTGGCTCTATTCTTAATACTATTGCTTTGTATTTTTTTGCTAGTTCTTTTGCTCCGTCTGTTAATTGTTTCATTACTGATATGTCGTGTATGTCACATACTGGTCCTCTTGATGAGTACATTATGTTTCCGAATATTGGCATTTTTCTTATTAATACACATAGTGAGCCTATGATGTTTCCGTCTTCATCTTCTGCTAAGATTACTTCTGGTTTCCAGTATGGCTTTTTTACTTCTGCCCATTCTAATGATTGTTGGAAGTTACATCTTTCGTGGCTCTCTAAGAATTTTTTATATTTATTTTTCGATTCCTCGTCGTCTACAAATCTCATTTGTTTTTTTGTCCTCCTAATTTATTATTTACATTACATTGGTATTTTACACTAATTTACGAAAATTTACAAGGGATTATAGATTTTTATAAACAAAAAAAACAACTTACTAGAATGTAAGTTGTTTTAATTTGGAGCAGGTAGTGGGAATCGAACCCACGTCATCAGCTTGGAAGGCTGAGGTTCTACCATTGAACTACACCTGCAATTGCCCCTAACAATTATAGATTATAATGGTTTTTTTGTCGTTTGTCAATACTAATTTTAAATTTTTTTAAAATATTTTTTCAAAATTTGCAGACACCTTGCTATTTAAGGCTTTCAGCATCTTATTTTTTCAGACAAGCTTTTACTAATCCAACAAACAATGGCGCTGGTCTATTAGGTCTTGACTTCAACTCTGGGTGAAATTGCCCTGCTATAAAATATGGATGGTCTTTTATTTCCACAATTTCCACTAATGAACCGTCTGGAGATGTTCCAGAAACTTTAAGTCCAGCTTTCTCTAACGCTTCTCTATACTCATTATTATACTCAAAACGATGTCTATGTCTTTCAAAAATTTCTTTTTCTCCATACAATTCATTAGCAATTGTGCTATCTTCTAATATGCAAGGATATGCTCCAAGTCGCATCGTTCCACCTTTTTTATCAATTCCTTTTTGTTCCTCCATAATGTGAATTACCGGATTTTTTGTCTTTGCATCAAATTCTGCTGAATTAGCATCTTTTAAATTTAGCACATTTCTTGCAAATTCTACTACTGCCATTTGCATTCCTAAACAAATTCCTAGGAATGGTACTTTATTTTCTCTTGCATATCTTATTGTTTCTATTTTTCCGTCTATTCCTCTATTTCCAAATCCGCCTGGAACAATTATTCCATCATATTTTGATAGCTCTTCTTTTGCTGTGTCTTTGTTTATTTTTTCACAGTCTACAAGATGTGCCTTTACTTTTACTTTATTTGCAAATCCTGCGTGGTATAAACTTTCAATTACTGATATATACGAATCTTCTAATTTTACATATTTGCCAACTATTGCTATATTAACGACCTTCTCTTTGTCTATGCTTTCTATGTCGTTTATCATTCTTTCCCATTTTTTGTTGTCAGGTATGTAATTATCTAATCTTAATTTATTGCAAATCTCTCTTCCTAGCCCTTCTTCTTCCAGCATTAATGGTACAGCATATAAACAACTTGCTGTTTTATTTTGTATTACACTTGTTTTTCTAACATTACAGAATAATGATAATTTTTCTCTTACACTTTCTGGTATTTCGTTTTCTGTTCTACACACTAATATATTAGGCTTTATTCCTAGACTTTGTAGTTCTTTTACAGAATGTTGGGTTGGCTTTGATTTTATTTCATTTGAACCTGCAATATATGGTAATAATGTAACGTGAACATATGCTACATCTTCTGGATTTTTTTCTAATCCTACCTGTCTTATTGCTTCTATTATTGAAAGTCCTTCAATATCTCCTATTGTTCCACCAACTTCTGTTATTACTATGTCTGTATCTGTATTTTCAAATTTGTATATTCTATCTTTTATCTCGTTTGTAATATGTGGTATTACTTGAACTGTTTTTCCTAAGTATTCCCCTTTTCTTTCTTTTTCTATTACTGTTGAATAGACTTGTCCCATTGTGACACTAGAATTTTTTGTTAAGTTTTCGTCTATAAATCTTTCGTAATGTCCCAAGTCTAAGTCTGTTTCTGCTCCATCGTCTGTTACGAATACTTCTCCATGTTCATATGGATTCATTGTTCCTGGGTCTACGTTGATGTATGGGTCGAATTTTTGTATTGTTACTTTGTACCCTCTGTTTTTTAGTAGTCTTCCTAGGGATGCTGCTGTTATTCCTTTTCCTAGTCCTGATACTACTCCGCCTGTTACAAATATGTATTTTGTGTTCATTGCTTTTTTCCTCCTTTAACAACAAAAAAAGATTTAAAAAATTTCCGGCAAATGCGGTTTTTTTTAAATCTATTCTTAGTTTAACATTTTATTTTTATAATTGCAAGTATTTTTAGCAATTTTATTCTCAGTAAAATATTTGTATTTTCTTTGCATTTTTCAAATATTATTGTTATACTAATAATATAAATTTAAAAAAGGAGTGATTTTTATGCCAACACCACACAACGAAGCCAACGTAGGAGATATTGCAAAAACAGTAATTATGCCAGGAGACCCACTAAGAGCAAAATACATTGCCGAAAACTTTTTAGAGGATTACAAATTAGTAAATACTGTTAGAAATGCATATGCTTACACAGGAAAATACAAAGGAAAAGAAATAACAGTTATGGCATCAGGAATGGGAATGCCAAGTATGGGAATTTATTGTTATGAATTATACAAATATTATAATGTAGAAAACATTATAAGAATTGGTTCTTGCGGTGGATACAAACCAGAACTAAAATTATTTGATATAATATTATCTGAAAATGTATTTTGTGAAGGAAATTTTGCATTAACATTAAATAATGATAATTGTCATATTGCAACTGCTGACACACATTTAAATGAAATAATTGAAAATACAGCTAATGAAAACAACTTAAAATTAATAAAGGGAAATACATGTTGTACAGATTGTTTTGACCTTTATATGACTGATGTTAATCAATTTCTAACTCGTATTCCAGAAGAATTTAAACCTGTTGGAGTTGAAATGGAAGCTTTCGCTCTATTCTATGTCGCTAAATTATTAAACAAAAAAGCATCTTGTTTAATGAGCGTTGTTGATTCTAAATATATTAAAGATGTTGCAACTGCTGAAGAAAGAGAAACTGGATTAAACAATATGATAACTCTTGCTTTAGATGCAAGTTTAAAAATTTAAATAAATGGTGCTTTGGGTGTTTTTAAGGACAGTCCTTAAAAACACCCAATTCTTTTATTTTTTTATTGATAGAATTTTATATTTCATTACACCTGCTGGTGCTGTTACTTCTACTACTTTGTTTTTCTTTGCACCTAGTAATGCAGCTCCTAGTGGAGATTCATTTGATATTTTGTTTTCTAATAGGTTTACTTCTGTTGAACCTACTATTGTATATTCTATTTTTTCGTCAAATTCCATATCTAGTACTTTTACGATGTTTCCAACTTGTACTGTTTCTGTATCTATTTCTTTTTCATCAATTATTTTTGCATGTCTTACTTTATTTTCTAATTCTGCTATTTTTACTTCGTTTTCTGCTTGTGCTGTTTTGGCTTCGTCATATTCAGAGTTTTCTGATAAGTCTCCAAATCCTAATGCTACTTTTATTCTTTCAGCTATTTCAGCTCTTTTTTCTGTTCTTAAATAATTTAATTCTTTTTCAAGATTGTTAAATCCTTCTTGTGTTAATAATACTTCTTTTTCTTCCATTGTATTTTCTCCTTTCAGTTTGCTAATTGTTTTGTTTTTAAAAAGTCATTTTCTATATTACGGCAAAATGTTCAATTTGTCAAGACATAATTAATTTTTTTGCGCCTTTTAGGTAATCTACTCCTGAAAATATTGTTGCTACTGTTTGTACTAACATCATTATTGTTACAGCAAAGTTTAATATTGCATCTCCACCTTGTAACATTCCACCAAAGCATTCTCCAAATGCATTTAAATCTAAAAATGCTAGTATTATTGCTATCATTTGTGTTACTGTTTTTATTTTTCCCCATTTTGATGCTGCTATTACTTGACCACCTTTTTCTACTGCAACTAGTCTATATCCTGATACTATAAATTCTCTTGATAATACTATTATTGGTATCCAAGCTGGAAGTTTTGCCATTTCTACTAGCATTACCATTGCAGCTAATACTAATATTTTATCTGCTAATGGATCTAGAAATTTTCCAAATGTTGTTACTTGATTATTCTTTCTTGCTAAATATCCATCTAATTTGTCTGTTATTGATGCTATAATAAATATTAAATCTATTATTAGCCATGCAATTGGTATTCCTAAAAATTTTCCTTGTATTCCTAAAAACGGAATGATTACCATTATTGGTACTAATATTATTCTAAATAGAGTTAATTTGTTTGGTAAATTCATATATTTCTCTCCTTATTTTTATTTTGCCATTTCTATTGCTTTTTGTAGTTGTGTATCTTCATTTTCTTTTACATTTAATACATTTGTTACTGTTTCAGGTAATTCTACCTTTTCGTCTGGTTCTATACCTATCTTGTTTATCTTAGTTCTATTTGGTGTTAGATATTCTTCTGATGTTATTTTTAATCCACTTCCATCTATTAATTGCATTAATTTTTGTATTACACCTTTTCCAAATGTTGTTGTTCCTACCGTTTTTGCTTTTCCATTGTCTTTTAATGCTCCAGCAAGTATCTCTGATGAGCTTGCTGTGTTTTCGTTCGTTAGTATAACAACTGGAATTTTAATTATTGGTTCATTTTTTGATTTTTCAACTTCTTCCTTGTTATTTTTGTCTACTTCATATAATATTACTTGGTCTTTTTCTAGTATAAAATCCGCTATCTTTAGAGCCTCATCAACTATTCCACCACCATTATTTCTTAGATCGATTATTAGTGATTTTATTCCTTGCTTTTCTAATTCTTGGTATTTACTTTTAAAGTCTTCAGCTGTTCCTTCATCAAATGATGAGAATTCTATATATCCAATATTATTTTGAATTACTTTTCCTTCTACTGGGTTTACTTTTATATGTTCTCTTGTTAATTCAAATTTCTTAGTTTCTGTGCCTCTTAATATTTCTATTTCTACTTTTGAACCTTCCTCACCTTTTATTTTTGATGATGCTGTTGTCATATCATCTGCTGAGTATTGTTCACCATTTACTGATATTATTAAGTCTCCTGGTAATATTCCTGCTTTTTCTGCTGGTCCGCCTTTTATTGGTGCTAATACCATTATCTTGTCTACCTCAGTGTTTTTTACCATATATATACCTATTCCAACGAAATTTCCTGTTGCGTCCTCCATATAGTCTTTCATTTCTTCTTTTGATATATATTCAGTGTATGGGTCGTCTAGTGCTTCTATGTAGCCTTTAATCGCACCTTCTTTTAATTTTTCTTCATCAACTTCACCTAAAAAGTCTTTATCAATTATGGCTTTAAACTTACTTAATGTTGTTGATATTTCGTCATTACCACCAACTATTGTAATTTTGTTATTTTTGCTAAAATATTGATACATTCCAATTGAAGTTAGTAAAAACGTTATAAATGCAACTAGTGCGACTAGCATGATTATTTTGTAGACTTTAAATCTTTTCTTTTCTTCCATGATGTTCCTCCAAACCTATAAACTGGGCGGAACTCTCCGCCCATATATTTTTATTATATGTACTTTGCTTTTCATTAATTACTATGGTATGTAATTAGCTGGATTTACTGGTTTTCCATTTACCCAAACTTCAACATGTAAATGTGTTCCGCCTAACGGATTACTTGGTGATGGTCTAGGTCTAACATTCCCTGTATTTCCCACACTCATTATTTGTTGACCTTGTGAAACTTTTTGCCCTTTTGATACTAATCTTGAACCTGGTTTTCCGTGAGCATATAATGTCATAGTTCCGTCTTGGTGATCAATTATAATATATTCTCCATAACTAGAATATGAACCTACATAATTTCCGTCTGAACCATAATTTGGTATTCCACCTGTTTTAGTTGTCGAAGTAAGTACCACTCCACTTTTAGCTGCTAAAACTGCTTTACCATACATATTGCTTCCACTATAATCGGCTCCTGTATGTCCTGCATATCCATACCAACCACATGTAATACTATATCCAGGTATCGGTCTTATAAAACCTGAAGCACTTGGGTTTGCTGGGTTTGCACTTGTTCCACCTGTTGGTTTTGAATTGTTTTGATACTTTTTAACTGCTTCTTCTATTTCTTTTCTAATTGTTGCTTTGTCTGCTTCAAATTTGTCTAATTCTGCTTGTGTTTCTTTTTCTTCTTCTGATAATTGCTCAACTTGTGCATTTTTCTCATTTTTAGCATTTCTTAATTGATTTGTAATTCCTTGTTTGCTTGCTTTTGTAGTATCAAGTTCTTTTTTGCTCGCTTCAATTTTTTCTTTAGCTTGTTTTATTTCTTCTTTTTGTCTCTTTATATCTTCTAATAATTCTGTATCTGCACTTAATAGTTCTGTAACAAAATAATATTTAGATATAAAATCCATTATTCCATTAGAAGATAATAAAACGTCTAAAAATGATGTTTCACCTTGTTCCTGTGTTGCAACTAGTCTTGCTTCCATTAGTTTTTCTTGTTTATCAAAATCTTCTTGAGCTTTATCTAGCTTTGCTTTTTCTTCTTGTAATTTTGAGTTCATTTCTGAAATTTTAATGTCTAGTTCGTCAATTTGTTTTTGATATTCAGAAATTTGTGTGTTTAGCTTTTCTACTTCTTCTAATTTGTTACTTTTTTCTTCTTTTATGTTATTTAATTCATCTTTCTTTTCTTCTATTTGTTTATTGATATTATTTAGGTCGTTTTGTGTAGCTGCAATTACTACTGTATTTTGTACTAACATTATTGCTACAATTATTGCTCCTAATATTTTTATACTTAACTTTCTCATAAATTCCTTCCAATTATCTTATAAGTCCTGCTAAATATGGCCTTGGATCTACTCTATTATTCCAGCCACCAGAACCTGTTCTTACTTCAAAATGTAAATGTGGTCCTGTTGAATTTCCTGTTGTTCCAACACTCATTATTTGTTGACCTTGCTTTACATAGTCACCTTTATTTACTCGTCTAGAACCATTTTGTCCATGCGCATATAAAGTATATAATCCATTACTATGCATTATTATTATGTAGTTTCCATAACTTCTATCTCCTAAGTTTTCTGATATCATTACAACTCCATCTGCTACTGCATATATTGGTTGACCATTTATTCCACCTGAGCCAAAGTCAATTGCTCCATGGTATTGTCCACTTGAATAATACATTCCTGTTGTTACTGTATTATATGCTACTGGAAGTGGACAAATAAATCCTGACGCATTTGGTGTAACGCTTGATGTACTTCCACTGCTTGATGGTTTGTTTTGATTTTGTTGCTGTTGCTTTATTTGTTCTTCTAATCTTCTTTGTGCTTCAGCTCTTTCTTGTTCTATTTTTTTGTCAATTGCTTTATTTTCTTGTGCTAACTCATCAATTTGTTGTTGTATTTTTTGTTCATCTTCTGCTAGTCTTGCAACTTGTTGGTCTTTTGTGCTCTTAGCAGCTTTTAATTGTACAGATACACCTTGTTTACTTGCTTTTGCAGTATCTAGCTCTTTTTTACTTGCTTCTAATTTTTCTTTTGCTTGTTGTATTTCTTCTTTTTGCTTTTTAATTCCTTCTAATAGTTCTGTATCAGCACTTGCTAGCTCTGTAACAAAGTAGTATCTTGATATTAAATCCACTATATTTTCCGATGATAGTAAAACATCTAATAGTGATGTATCACCTTGTTCTTGAACTGCAATCAATCTAGCTTCCATTAGCTTCTCTTGTTTATCAAAATCTTCTTGTGCTTTATTTAATGTAGTTTCTGCGTCTTCTATTTGACTGTTCAAGTCTTCTATTTGCCCATCTAATTCTGCTATCTGATTTTCATAATTCTCTATTTTCGCAGAAATATCTTCTACTTCTTTTACTGTTTGGTTTTTTTGTGCTGTTATTTCATCTTTTTCATTTTGTGCATCTTTAATTTTTTGTTCATTCTCTTTCTGCTGGCTTTGCAATTGAGCTTCACTCACTGCAAATGCCACCGTACTTTGAAACAACATAATTGTTGCAACTATTATTCCTAATATTTTTACAACTACTTTTTTCATATGTTCCTCCTTATTCTGGAATTAATCCATTAGTGATATATGGTAATGGGTTTGTTACAACTCCATTTAACCTCACTTCAAAGTGTGCATGTGGTCCTGTTGAATACCCTGTTGAGCCGACTTTTAATACTGTGTCTCCTTTTTTTACTGTTTGTCCAACTGTTACTAACATTTCTGAGCCATGTGCGTATAATGTTGATACTCCGCCACCATGGTCTATTATGACCATATTTCCATATCCTTTATTGAACTCTGCTTTTGTTACTATTCCGTCATTTGCAGCTATAAAGTTCGCTCCTAATGGCGCTCCAATGTCAACTCCTGTATGTAATGCTGTATAGTGTAATACTGGGTGGTATCTAGTTCCATAGTTTGATGTAATTCTTGTGTAGCCTGGTGTTGGCCAAGCTAATTCTCCACCTATATATTCTGTGTCAATTCCTTCTAATGCTTCTTTTAGTATTTGGCTGTTAATTTCAGCAAATCTTGAATTGAATTCATCAATTTGTGTTTGTAGTTCTTTTTCTTCGTCTGATAGTTTTGATATAAAGTTCTCTCTTACTGTTTTTGTATTTTCTAGTATTTTAGCTGTTCTTGTTTGATTTGCTTTCATATCAGCTAGTTGTTTTTCTGTGTTTTCTAATGTCTTCTTGCTTAATTCTATTTTATCTCTTTTTTGTTTCATTTCTTCTAGTAATTCAGATTCATATGTTGCAAGTTCTTTTACTAGAAAATAGTTTGATAAAAATTCTGATATACTTTTAGATGTTAAAATAACGTCTAAATATTGTATTTCGCTTGATTCATATGCTGCAATTAATCTATTATCTAACAATTCTTTTTGTTTATCGTAATTTTCTTCAGCTATTTTTAATTCAGCTTCAACATTTTCCATATTTTTTTGTAACTCTATTATCTTATTGTTTAGTTCGTCTAGTTGTTGTTGCGAATTTGCAATAGTTCCGTCTAATTTATCAACTTGCTGTAAGTTTTCTGATAATTCAGTTTGAACCTCGTCCAACCTGCCAGTTGTATCATTTAGTTGGGTTTGCAGTTCTTCTCTTTGAGTCTGCAAATTTTTTGGCTCTGTTTGTTCGTTCTGTTCTTCTTCATTTTCTGCATTTACATATGTAATAATGCTTGAGCTACAAATTACAAAAGCTAAAATGGCAAATATAAATTTACGCATCTTTTCTCCTTTATACTTTTAAATATTTTCTCATAGAAATAACACTTCCGCAAAGCTCCTATTCCAATTCCTAGTAGCATATAAACAAATATTATAGAGCTAAACATATCACTAAATCCTATTAAACTCATATTTATTGTTTGCATAAATGGTGAGTTTACTAATTGTCTTGCAATTAAGCTATACGCTAATCCTATTAATATGATTGAAATAATGCTTGCAAACATTCCAATTATCATACCTTCCACAATAAATGGCCATCTTATAAAACCATTTGTCGCTCCTACGTATTTCATAATTGATATTTCTTTTCTTCTTGCGTGTACTGTAAGTTTGATTGTATTTGCTATAATAAATACTGATATTATTACTAATAGAAGTAATATCACTCCTGTTACTATCTTTACTCCATTTGCTAATTTTATCAATGCTTCAACAGTTTGGTCACTACTTGTTATTTTGCTTACCATATCAAATGTATTTATTTGAGTTTGTACTTCTTTGCTTTTATTTAAGTCTGTAAGATTTACTACGTACGAATCTTTAAATATATTGTTTTCTCCGTCATATTGCTCTAATAATTCACTTCCATATTTCTCTTTCATTTGTGATAAAGCTTCTTCTTTTGACACATATTCGATAGTACTTACTCCATCTATCTTTCTTATCTTATCTGCCAATTCATCCATTTGTTCTTGTGTCGCTTGTTTTTCTACAAATACTTGGATTCCTTGAATTGATTCGATTTCTTTTACAAAATGATTGATGTTTTCTCCAAGTATTAAAAATATTCCAAATATTATCATAGTCGCACACATTATCATCAATGATGCACCTGTTGATTTTTTGTTTTTAAATACGTTACTAAATCCTTCTCCTATAAAATAACCTAATCTACTATATTTCAAAATCATAACCACCTTTTTTATCATCTCTTACTATTTCGCCCTTGCTGATATGAATAACCCTTTTCTTCATTTGGTCAACAATATCTTTGGCATGTGTTGCTACTACTACTGTTGTTCCTCTCATATTGATATCATTTAATAAATTCATAATATCCCATGCTGTATCAGGGTCTAAGTTTCCTGTTGGTTCGTCTGCTATTAACATTGATGGATTATTTACTAAAGCTCTTGCTAACGCAACTCTTTGTTGCTCTCCACCAGATAATTCATTTGGATACATTTTTGCTTTTCCACTTAATCCTACTAGTGATAACACCATTGGTACTTGTCTTCTTATATGTCTTGGAGTTGCCCTTACTATATACATTGCATATGCTACATTATCATACACTGTTTTATCTGGCAATAATCTGAAATCTTGGAAAACGACTCCCATACTTCTTCTTAAATATGGCACTCTATTTTGCTTTAAAAATGTTGTATCTTTTCCATTTATTATAATGTGTCCTGATGTTGGTTCTTCTTCTTTTAATATTAGTTTTATTAATGTAGATTTTCCACTTCCTGATGAACCTACTAAGAATGCAAATTCCCCTTTATTTATAACAAAATTAGCATTTTTTACAGCTTTTGTTCCTGTATCATATGTCTTTGCTACATTTCTAAATTCTATCATTTTCGTACTCCTTACTTTTCCTTTTATAAAATATTTTACATACTATTTCTATTCTATCTAATCATATCAATAAAGTTGTTTTTTTGCAATACTTTGTCGTAAAAAAAAGTTGGAAAATTTTAATGTATTTGGGGACGGAGCAAAAAAAAAAAGATAAAAAAAACCATGTTTTTTTTGTCCGTACCCAAAAACA